>CAVKAU010000001.1:0-4177 GCA_963654035.1 bacterium
CCACAACACGTTGACATCCCAGACGATCTCAAAGACAAAGCCGCTGAATATCACCAAAAACTCATCGAAGCCCTCGCTGATTATGACGAAGACTTAATGATGATGGTCTTAGGTGGCGAAGAGCCAAGCGTCGATATGATTAAGAACGCTGCCCGTAAAGCCGTCTTAACATCCAAATTCTTCCCAGTTTTCTGCGGAACAGCCTTCAAGAACAAAGGTGTTCAACTCCTTCTTGATGCCGTTCTCGATTATCTTCCATCCCCACTTGATATCCCAGGTGAAAAAGGAACGAAGAATGGCGAAGAATATATCTGCAAAGTTACCGACGATGCACCATTCGTTGGCCTTGCCTTCAAGATTGCCACCGACCCATTCGTTGGCCGTCTTGCTTATGTCCGCGTTTATCAAGGCGTTTTAAGAAGCGGTACATACGTTCTTAACTCCACAAACGGAAAACAAGAACGTATTGCTCGTTTAGTCTTGATGCACGCTAACCACCGTCAAGAAGTCGATTGCTTACACGCTGGTGAAATCGGCGCTGTTGTCGGCTTAAAGAATACTACTACAGGCGATACATTATCTGATCCAGCAGAAGATGTCGTTCTCGAATCACTTGAATTCCCAGAACCAGTTTTGGAACAAGCAGTCGAGCCAAAGACAAAAGCTGACTTAGAAAAGATGAATAACGCCATCCAAAAACTCGCTGAAGAAGATCCTACATTCAAAGCTCATACAAATACCGAAACCGGCCAAACAATCATTGGCGGTGTTGGCGAATTACAACTCGATATCATCGTTGACCGTATGAGAAGAGAATTCGGCGTCGAAGTTAACGTTGGAAGACCACAAGTCAACTATCGTGAAACAATTCGTAAAACCGGTGAAGCCCAAGGCCGTTATGTCAAACAGTCTGGTGGACACGGTCAATACGGTGACGTATGGATCCGTTTCGAACCAAACCCAGGAAAAGGATTTGAGTTCGTTGATGCAATCGTTGGCGGTGCAGTTCCAAAAGAATTCATCAAACCAACACAACAAGGTCTTGAAGACGCAATGACTCGTGGTCTTGTCGCAGGCTATCCTGCAATCGATATCAAAGCCACATTATTTGATGGTTCCTACCACGATGTCGACTCTTCAGAAGCCGCTTATAAGATTGCCGCTTCCATGGCTCTTAAAGCTGCCGCTTCCAAGTGTGACCCAGTCATCCTTGAACCTGTTATGAAAGTCGAAATCACCGTTCCAGAAAAGTACTATGGCGACGTCATTGGTGATGTTACCCGTAGACGTGGAGAAATCACTGGCGAAATCCAACGCGGCAACGCAAAGGAAATCGACTGCTTCGTCCCACTTGCTGAAATGTTCGGCTATGTTACTGATCTTCGCTCAATGACACAAGGTCGTGGTAACTTCATGATGGCCTTTGACCACTATGGAGAATGCCCACGCTATGTCCAAGATCAAATTATTGCTAACAGCAATATGTCAAATCGCTAATTCTGTTGATTAATCAAACAAGGCGATTTACAATAATTGAGCGTTTGTTTAAACCATTATTGGAGGAATAAAAACAATGGCAAAAGAGAAATTCAACCGTGACCGTACCCACGTTAACGTTGGTACAATCGGCCACATCGACCATGGTAAGACAACCTTATCAGCTGCAATCATGCACGTCCTTAGCTTAGTTGGCAAAGAGACCAACGGCGTCGAAGGAAACGCAAAAGACGTCGGATATGCTGGTATCGACTCTACACCAGAAGAAAGAGCTCGTGGTATCACCATCAACTCTGCTCACGAAGAATACGAAACAAAAACCCGTCACTATGCTCACGTTGACTGCCCAGGGCACGCTGACTACATCAAGAACATGATCACCGGTGCAGCTCAAATGGATGCTGCTATCCTTGTCGTCGCTGCAACTGATGGTGTTATGCCTCAAACCCGTGAACACGTCCTTCTTGCTCGTCAAGTCGGTGTTCCAGCAATCATCGTCTTCCTTAACAAATGTGATATGGTCGACGATCCAGAATTAGTCGACTTAGTCGAAATGGACGTTCGTGACCTTCTCACATCCTATGGATTCCCAGGAGACACTCTCCCAGTTATCCGTGGTTCCGCTTTAAAAGCCGGACAAGTCGCATCCAGCAAAGATCCAGATGCAGCTTGCGTCTTAGAGTTATTACATGCTCTTGACACCTACATCCCAGATCCAGTCCGTTCTGATGATAAGCCATTCTTAATGCCTATCGAAGACGTTATGACAATCTCTGGCCGTGGCACAGTCGTTACTGGCCGTGTCGAACGTGGTATTGCCAAGATGAACGACGAAGCCGAAATTGTCGGTATCCGTCCAACCATCAAGACAGTCATCACTGGTCTTGAAATGTTCCGTAAGACTCTTGATTTCGTTGAGTCTGGTGATAACGCCGGTGTTCTTCTCCGTGGTGTTACCCGTGACCAAGTCGAACGTGGCCAAGTCCTTGCTAAACCAGGATCCATCGTTCCACATGACAAATTCACTGCTACAGTCTACGTCCTTACCAAAGAAGAAGGCGGCCGTCACACTGGCTTCTTAAAAGGCTATCGTCCACAATTCTTCTTCCGTACAACCGATATCACCGGCACAATCGACCTCCCAGCCGATGTCGAAATGGTTATGCCTGGTGATCACGTTACCTTCACAGTTAGCTTAATCCACCCAGTTGCTCTTGAAGCTGGTACTAAGTTCTCCATCCGTGAAGGCGGCAAGACCGTTGGTTCCGGACAAGTCGTTGACATCCTTCACTAATTTAATTAGTTAGGAATCTAGCGAATTTAGCCCCGCGTTTGCGGGGCTTTTTTCTTTACGTTGAACAATTAAAATAATTTAAAGCTAATAAAAAAAGCACTTTTAGAAAATAAAAAATAACTAAAAAATATTTATTGACATAATAGTTAGGCAAGACTAATATCATATCATAAAGATTAAGGAATACTCTTTGGGGGATATTATGATAGACATATTACTATTGCCATTCATGTGTCTTTCGTTTGCTACGCCTAAAGTTGCGAGTGCGGAAGAAACAAATGATGGGACTTTTAAGTTCAACAACATCGTTTCATCAACAGGAAATAAATCGTTTATGGATGATGATTACAAGAAAACTTATACAGAGAAAAAAGGAACTTTGCCTTGCTATCAAAGTTATGATGCCTATCTTCACCATGGAGGTGAGGATGAAATCGTTAGCGATTGTCAAGGCGCTTTCACGGCGTACGAGGATTACAAAGATATTAAGCCGCTGGCCTTGTTGGAGGGCTAATTATGAGATTAAGAAGTAAAAGTGCATTTGTATTGCTTTGCTTAGCCTCTCTTCTTTCCTCTTGCAATAAGCAAAACACTATTCAAGAGGAAATGAAAGCTCTTGAGGAGAATGGGTGTTTCTTTCTAAACAAGACTCTTGAATATGTAAAAGGCAAGATTGGTTCATGGAAGTTCTATGATATTTACGGCGATGAGCCAAAGAAAATCGGCATGTTTGAATATTCCAAGAAAATCGGAACAACTGATGTCTATACATGCGGTACGTTTAACGGCCAGGAAACTAGATTCTATTTCCGCGATAACGTCAATGTTGGTTTTAGTACTAGAGACCCTCAATTCGGATTTTCTCTTTTTGGCAAGACTATAGGTGGACCCACATACGGAATGGATGGTGAGTGGTGGGATAATTCTATTGTTGGTAAATTCGACAGCCGTGGATACGAATTTGATGCAGTGCGTCATGAAGAACCATCCGAACTTTCTATTTTAGATATAAATGAGCCTCTTAATTGTGCTTATAGATATATGACTTACAAAGAAAAACTTCACGTCAATTTTGGCAGAGAGTGCATCAATTCTTTTTGCAATAGTATGTTAGCAATGGAAGTCTACCTTGATGAACAGTCCAAAGTTATGAAGTCAAACGTTTTGATTAACGAATAAATTTCGGATATACGCTTACCAGAAATATTAGAAAATATTTCTTTAATAATTTTTCTCTTTCACATATATTTAATGCCATGGAAGAAAAAGATTTATTACAAATAGCACCAGTATCAAAAAGAGCGCTCTCTTTTATCATTGATTTCGTTTTAGCCTTTATACTTGGCATCATTATTAATGGCACGATCACAAGCACTTACTTATTTA
>CAVKAU010000002.1:0-18076 GCA_963654035.1 bacterium
CACTAGAATCTTTCTCTAAAGGGAAAACAACCAATGCTCTTAAATCTTTAATGAATCTTGCACCAAAAGAAGCACATGTTCTCCGTGAAAATAAAGAAATCGATACTCCACTAGAAGAAGTGGTTCGCGATGATATCTTCCTTGTTCGTCCTGGCGAATCATTTCCAGTCGATGGGATTGTTTTAGATGGAAATTCATCGGTTAATGAGTCTGCCTTAACAGGAGAATCAATGCCAATAGACAAAAAAGAGGGGGACCGTGTATCTTCTGGAACGTTAAATCTTCATGGTGCGCTCACATGCAAAGCGACTAATGTCGGAAACGAAACAAACCTCCATAAAATTATCGAAATGGTTCAAAACGCGGCTAATTCCAAAACGAAAATATCCGCATTGGCTGATAAAATATCGGGAATTTTCGTTCCGACGATATTAGGAATTTCTCTTATCGTTCTTGTTTGTTGGCTAATATTTGGCAAAGGCGTAGTTGATACTTTGCCAAACGATGATTTGGTTACTTACGCTTTCAATCGAGCGATATCAGTCCTTGTTATCGCTTGTCCTTGCGCACTTGGCTTAGCTACCCCCGTTGCTATAATGGTTGGCTCTGGCAAAGGGGCAAAAAATGGAATCCTTTTCAAAAACGCCATATCCATTGAAGAAACTGGCAAACTTGATTTCGTTGTTTTAGACAAAACTGGCACAATAACAAAAGGAAACCCTGCAGTAACAGACGTCATTTCATTTGAGGGGAGTGAAAACGATTTATTATCATTCGCCATCTCGCTTGAGGATAAATCAGAACATCCTCTTGCGAAAGCCATTAAAGAAAAAGCGCTATCGTTAAATTTAAAACCGTTGGAAGTTACCTCCTTTAAAGCTTTGCCTGGCTTTGGACTTGAAGGAATCTTAGATGAAGAAAAATGCTATGCCGGGAATCTTAAACTTTTTCAAGAAATTGGATTAAGCAATCAAAAACTAATAGATGTGGTGGCTGAATTATCTTCAGAAGGCAAAACTCCGTTGATTTTTGGCAAAGGAAAAAAGGTCATTGGCGTTATAGGAGTTGCGGATGAAATAAAAGAGGATTCAAAGAAAGCCATTCAAGAATTTAAGGATCTTGGAATAATCCCTTTGATGTTAACAGGCGATAACGAAAAAACGGCAAAACGCATTGCTGAAGAAGTGGGCTTAACCTATTTTGCTTCCGATCTTTTACCAGATGGAAAACTTGAGATCATCAAAAAACTTCAAGAGCATGGCAAAGTAGGAATGATTGGCGATGGAATAAATGACGCACCCGCTCTTACCCAAGCCGATATCGGAATAGCAATTGGCGCTGGATCGGATATTGCCATTGATTCAGCAAATGTCGTTTTGATGAAATCGACTTTGCTTGATGCCGTAGCGGCGATCCGTCTTTCCAGACATACTTTCATGAATATAAAGGAGAACCTTTTTTGGGCTTTCTTCTATAACCTCGTAATGATTCCGATTGCGGCAGGATCCTTAACGGGAATCGGCTTAAATTCCCTCAAACCGTGGTACGGTGCGGCAGCAATGGCCCTATCTTCAGTTACCGTTTGCTTAAACGCCTTACGTATTAATCTCTTTAACGTATATGATGAAAGAAGATGCAAAAGAAAAGCAAAGAAGCAGTTCCCTACTGACATATTTGAGAAAGGAGAAAAAGTAAAAATGGCAAAAACAATCAAAATCGAAGGGATGATGTGCGAACATTGTGTTATGCATGTTAAATCCGCTTTAGAAAAAGTTCCTGGCGTTACTTCGGTTAATGTTTCTTTGAAAGAAAAAGAAGCAATCATCGAAGGAAACGATGTCAAGGACGAAGAACTTGCTAAAGCAGTTAAAGACGCTGGCTATAAAGTTGTTAAATAAGAAAAAAAGATCTCAACATTCCCTAGATTTGGAAGATGAGATCTTTTTCTTTTCTTCTTTCTTTATTTTTTTCCAATGAGCATCATTATGCCATCAATGAACATCATTGCGCCAGCGATGATATAGATAACTTCAACGACGATGGCGTTCCATTGGAATTTGAAACCCATAGATAAGAGAATGATAGCCAATCCAACGATCAAATCGATGATATTAGCTAGGATAAATCCCGAATGAAAGGCTAAATTCCTTATTCCATAGGCGAATAAACAAATGCCTAAGAAAAGGAATGCCACCCAATAGAATAACCACGCGAATACGACCATCAGGACGCCAAATAGGATTTCGACAATTCCTGTTGTGACTAGTCCAGCAGCCGCGCTAAGCACGCCAAACACGATGAGGACGATGCCAATTATCGTTACCATCCATTTGCTAATATTTTCAGCGGCAGTGGAACCTCCAACGATTAGCAATGCGCCAATAATCATCAAAACTATTGCATACCATATTGGGGTTGCGCGGATTTTTCTTGCTCTATATTTTGCCATTAAACCTTCCTCCTTTTTGCGTTCATTATTTTAATGAAAAATAAAATCTTTTAAATAAAAAGTTCATTAATTAGATGACGCATATTGCTAAAAACTCAAAAATCATATGCAAAACCACTTTCTTTTCGGTGAAACCGCAACGGAATTGGGACTGTGATAAAGCCATTTAATGCCATAGTCGCAAACCAAAAATATCTAATGCTAATCTTCAAATTCATATTTACTTCAAACTCATTTTTTGAGCGTTTTATCCTTCAAAAATGTCAGTTCACGCACGAAATATGTCAATTCACGCACAATTTATGCCATTTTTCGCAGCAAGCGTGTAAATGTTTTTTAAAACGTTTATCATATATGTAAAGGCTTACATTTATTGAAGGAGCATTTTATGTCAAAGAACAATTCTAAAAAATCGATCTTCACCAGTCCACTCTTATCCACCAAAATCAAGAGTAACAGCGTGAAGCTCTTCCCAGAAGCGGCCCTTGGCTATCTTCTTGGACCAATCCTCGCCCTTATTTCCAATGGCGTTGTCAACATCTGGCTTATCCAGTACTGGGACAAAGTCTTGATGCTTGGTGATTGGAACCCTTTATTTGAGACTCTTTTGCCAATACTCTCAGCCATACTTATCGTTATAGGCAATTTATTAGTTGGCAAATTGATGGAAAAGAAACCAACTATCGCTGGTAAAGCAAGACCATTCATCTTATTAGGAATGCCTCTTGTTGCCATTGCGTTATTGGTTTTATTTATCGTTCCTCTTCCTTATGGAAACGGAACAGAAGCCGCTATTGGTGGAACTGGCGGTTCATTCCCTAACCTTTGGGCTAGTGTCATTATTGCTGTTGGTTACAATCTTTACTACGCCTTTGCCTGGCCAATTTATTACACTTCCCACTCTGCATTAGTTAACCTTTCAACTAGAGATGGCGGATCACGTGGACTTCTTTCCACTTGCATTATGGCCGCTCAACTTGGCGCAGCCGGACTTTCTGGCATGGCCGGCGGCGTTTTAGTTGATCTTATTGGCTTATTGCCGGTTTATCATGTCACAAGCCTTGATAAAAATTTCTCAACTTATAAAGAAGCACTTTCTGCCGCCGGAAATAATGCCGCAGATATTATCACGCAAATCACACCAGAACAAGCTAATAGCAAATGGACGATTCTCATGGTCATCATGATTGTTTGCTTAGTTATTGGCTGTTTACTCGAATACTATTTCACCCGCGAAAGAATTACTGAAGAAAACGTCAAAACCCTTGAAATGAAAGAAGTCGCAGGAGAATCTTCATCTCCAGCAGCAAAAGGCGTTTCAATGGGTGAGCAAATCAAGATTTGTATGAAAGACAAATATTGGTGGATCATCATGATTTTCTTCTTCCTCTATCAATTTGGCGGACAAATGAAAAACAACGACTTGTCTTTCTATTCGCAAGCCTTTACCGGAGGAACATCACTTTCATCGCTTATTAATACTTTAGGCGCCATTCCAACAGCGGTTGGTATGTTGCTTGTTTGGCCACTTGCTAACAAATTTACCAAATCTAAAACAATCATTGGCGGATGCGCTCTTGCCTTCCTTGCCTCATTGCTTTCCTTCGTTTGCTTAATTCCAAACGCATCAGATGGGGTTGTTTGGGGAGTTTCAGTTACCTCCTTCATGGTTAAGGCTTTAGGAACCGCTCCAGCAATGTATATCTCTTTAGCTCTTCTTGCTAACGTTCTTGATCATCAAGAAGCTTTATATGGTAAGAGAACAGATGGATTCACAATGTCTATCTACGGTTCAATCATGGTCGCCATGTCTGGTGTTTGCAACGGCATCATCGCCGGTCTTAATTCCGCCTTCCCAGAATCTGGAAAGCTTCTCCATACAATCCTTGGCTATATTGTTGAGGGTGGCTGTTATCTAATCATGGGCGTCATGTTCTTAGCAATGAATGTCGAAAAATTCACAAAGATTGATAACGTCACTATCATTGCTGATCAAAAAGCCAAGACATTGGCCGAAGGAAAAGAATGGCTTGAACCTGAAGAAAGAGCAGCAAAAGAAGAAGCAGAAAATGCTCGCTTAGTCGAAGAAGCTCGTGTCGCTCAATTAAAAATTGATTGCGAAAAGAAACATCTTGATTTTGAAGCAGAGAATGTCAAATTCTTAGAAGAAAAAGCTAAGAAAGATGAAGCTGCCGCTCAAAAGAAAGCCGCTTCTGAAGCAAAGAAAGCGCAAAAAGAACAAGAAAAACAAGCTAAGTTTGACGCCCTTCCACAAGAAGAGAAAGAAAAAATTCTCGCAAAACGCAAAGAAAAGGAAGACAAGATTGCTGCTGAATTTGCCTCTCTTAAAACTAAGGCTAAAGAATCAGGCTTAGCTGCCTAATAGCATTTCTTGAGGAGAACAAAAATGAAACATCAAGATATATTAGACAAGTTAACGCTAGAAGAAAAAGCTTCCTTGCTTTCCGGAAAGAATTTCTGGGAAACCCAGGAAATTCCTTCCGCGGATATTCCTAGTATGTTCCTCTCCGATGGTCCTAATGGCCTTAGAAAACAAGCTAAGGCAGCCGATCATCTTGGATTAAACCCATCAATTCCAGCCGTTTGCATGCCAACAAGCGCTACATCGGCCAACTCTTGGGATCCTGAATTATTGCATTTAGTTGGAAAGACAATAGGTGAAGAAGCAGCCGCTAGCGATGTATCTCTTCTTTTAGGCCCTGGAATCAATATGAAGAGAAATCCGCGCTGCGGAAGAAATTTCGAATATTTTTCTGAAGATCCTTATCTCGCTGGCAAACTAGCTGTTGGATACACCAACGGTGTTCAAGAAAACGGCATTGGCGTTTGCTTAAAACATTTTGCCGCGAATAACCAAGAAATTAGAAGAATTACATCTAACTCCGTTGTTGATGAAAGAACCTTAAGAGAAATCTACCTTACGGCTTTTGAAATCACCGTTAAGGAAGCAAAACCTCTCTCTGTTATGTCTTCATATAACAAAATCAACGGAGTATATGCCAACGAAAATCCGCATTTATTAAAAGAAATCCTTCGTGATGAATGGGGATTTGACGGGATTGTTGTTTCTGACTGGGGCGGCGATAACGATCGTGTCGAAGCAGTCAAAGCCCAATCCGAACTTGAAATGCCAACGACCGATGGCGAAACGAATAGAGAAGTCGTTCAAGCCGTTAAAGATGGTAGATTAAAAGAAGAAGATGTCGACATTCTTGTTGATGGAATCATCGATGTAACATTAAAAACGACCGAGAGCCTTAAAAAGGCCCCAAAGCAATTCGATAAAGAAGAGCATCACGCAATCGCTCAAAAAGTCGCTGAAGAGTCACTCGTTCTCTTGAAGAATAAAAACAACGCCCTTCCATTGAAAGAAGGAGAAAAAGTCGCAATCGTTGGCGATTTTGCTGAAAACATGCGTTATCAAGGCGCAGGTTCTTCCGTCGTTAACCCATTAAAAGTCGACCAAATTAACGAAGTTTTGAAAGAATATAACCTCAATATTGTTGGCTATGAAAAAGGCTTCAAACGTTATGGCAAAAAGAGCCAACGCTTAATCGACAAAGCCCTTAAACTCGTTGAAAAAGCTGACACGGTTCTTCTTTTCTGCGGTTTGGATGAAGTTACGGAAGCTGAAGGCATCGATAGAGCCAATATTCGTCTTCCTGGCAATCAAAGAAGTCTTATCTCGGCCCTGTATCACACAGGTAAAAAGATTGTTCTTATTCTTGAATGTGGCGCACCAATTGAGATGCCATTCGCTGATAGGGTTGACGCCATTCTTCATGCCTACCTTGCCGGTGAAGCGGGCGCAAAAGCCATCCTCAACATCCTTACAGGAAAAGTGAATCCATCGGGAAAATTGGCTGAATCATATCCATATGGCTATGCTGATTGCCCATCTGCCGACCATTTTGGCAAAAACGATAAGAATATCGAATATCGTGAAGGGCTTTATATCGGCTATCGTTATTATAATGGCGATAAAATCGGTGGGGCACGCTTCCCATTTGGTTATGGCTTAAGCTATACAACTTATAAATACGATAATTTAACAGTCAGCAAGGATGGAGTCAAATTCTCTATAACCAATACTGGCTCAGTTGACGGAAAAGAAATCGCTCAGATGTATATTGGCATGAAAGATTCAAAAATCTTCCGTCCAATTTATGAATTAAAAGGTTTTAAGAAAGTCTTTATTAAGGCTGGTGAAACAGTAGAAGTAACCATTCCTTTCGATGATTATTCTTTCCGTTATTGGAATACGAAAGAAAACAAATTCGAAGTTGAAGGCGGAACATATCAAATTTATGTCGGCGCATCTTCAAAAGACCTTCCTTTGACCGGAGAAATTCAAGTTGAAGGAAAAGATGCAAGTGGCGTTTATAGCAAAGAAAAACTTCCACATTATTTCTCAGGCGATGTTAGGGAAATCGGCGATGATGAATTTAAGGAACTCCTTGGAAGAGAACTTCCTCCAAAAGATGCCTCATACGTCAAGAAACACCGTATAGTTGTTGACTATAACTCTTCTATCTCTGATTTACACTATGCTAAAGGTTTTGCTGGAAGAACTTTTGCTGGCGCTATCCGCTTTGCGATTAAATTTTTACGTAAGATTGGCAAAAGAACTACTGCCAATACCTTGGTAATGGGTGTATACTACAACCCAGTTCGCGCTCTTTCTAGAATGACGGGCGGAGCTATGAGCATGGCCCAATTAGATGGACTCATTATGATGTTCAATGGACATTTCTGGAAAGGATTGCATCATTTGAATAAGATGGGGCGTCTTAGAAAGAAAGAAAAAAAGGCCAAGGGGAAGAAAGAGAAGTAGCCTTAAATGTCTGATAAACTAATTACATTCTGCATCCCTTCATATAATTCTGAAGCGTTTCTTTATCATGCTTTAGATTCTTTGATCCCTGGCGGAGAAAAGATTGAAGTTTTGATAATTGATGATGGATCAAAAGATGGCACTTTGAAGATTGCTAAAGAGTATGAGGAGAAATACCCTGCTATTTTTAAGGCAATTCACCAAGAAAACAAAGGACATGGCGGAGCGATAAACACCGCCTTGTCTTTAGCCACGGG
Organism: bacterium; assembly: GCA_963654035.1. Lineage (GTDB taxonomy): Bacteria > Bacillota_I > Bacilli_A > RFN20 > CAG-826 > UBA4951. Next base: position 7,562 of record CAVKAU010000002.1, read on the forward strand.
AAAATTCTTCAAAGTCCTCGATTCTGATGATTGGGTAAATCAAAAAGGATTAGAAACTCTTCTTGATTACATCGATTGTCTAAAACAAGGATATGATGTTGATCTTATTTTGATGCCATATCGTTATGTTCATTCATACGACGAGGATGAAAAAGGAAAACTTATCAAGTATGACACATTTATCACTCCAAACAAGGTTATCGATTGGAGCGGTGTCACAAGATTTGACTACGCGCATAATTTCACTTTGCATTCCGTTATCTATAAGACGGAGATGCTAAGAGCAAATAAGATTGTTCTTCCGGAACATTGTTTCTATGAAGATAACTATTTCATTTATGCGCCTCTTCCATACGTCAAACATCTTATCTACCTAAATGAAGAACTTTACCAATATCTTCTTGGAAGAGATGGACAAAGTATGCAAACGGCAAACCTTATCAAACGCACTGAAAATCTTGAAAGAGTTGCCAAGCTTGCTTTCGATAGCGTCAATCTTGAAACGATAAAAAAACAAGACAAGCATCTCTTTCACATTCTTAGACATCAACTTTGTATGATGGTTACCGCTCCTTTGATGTATGTTACATTCAAAGATAAAAAAGTTTGTAAGAAAGAAAAGGGAGAATTTAAGGAATCTTTAAAGCAGAGCAACCCAAAACAATATAGAATGATAATCTATCGTTTCCAAGTTTATGGTCCTTCGATCAATAATTGGATCGGAAAAATCTTCTCAAGATTCTTCATTTGGACCGCTAGGAAATACGGTTCTCTTAATTAGGAAGGGAAAAAACTATTATGAAAAAAGCTGCGAAAATAATGTATACGATCGCCTTAGTTTTTACAATCATCGCTCTTATTTGCGCTATCATCACGGATATCTCTGGCATCTTAGCAATGCTTGGCGTTGTTAAGAATGAAGGCACAGATGTTGGAATGAGCTGGCAAGCTGCTGGCGCAACGAGGCTTGGATTTGGAATCTATGCAACAATCATTTGCATCGTCTCCATTGTCTTCCTTTGCTGGGCGAAAAAATCATTTGGCAAAGGCAACGTTGTTCCACATATCATCGCTCTTGTTATCGGAGTCCTCTCCGGCAATATCTTCCTTATTCTTGGCGGAATATTCGGAATCCTTGCCATCAAGCAATAACATTTAACAATTAATCCAATTCATTTATAATTAATTACATGTTGAACCGTCTTGTAATTAATAACCTTGCCATCTTTGAGAATATTGATATTTCTTTCAAGGATGGCCTTTCTGTTTTAATGGGCGAGACTGGCGCTGGAAAAAGTTTGATGATTGATTCTCTTTCTCTTCTTTTAGGCGCGAGGGCATCATCAGAACTTATTCGCCAAGGAGCAAGCAAGGCAATAGTTAGGGGGTACTTTTCAATTTCTCGTCCTGAATTAAACGCTTATTTAAATAAAATCAACGTTCCGATAAATGATGAGGAGATTGTAATTGAACGAACCATCTCACCAAATAAAAATCTTGTAAAAATCAATGGTGTAAGCATTTCTTTAAACGATTTGATTTACATTTCTAAGTTTATTGCAAACATTCATTCTCAATTTGACTTTGAAAAGATTCTTAACCCTGAAAATTATCTAGACATCATTGATGGATTTTCTTCTGATTTAGCAAAAAGACTCAAAGATGAATATGTTTCTTTGCTAAATGAATATAAACAAAGGAAAAAAGAATATGAAGACTTGCTTGCTAAGAAAGCGAAAATCAACGAAGCAAGAGATTTTTATGAATACCAATACAAAGAACTTAAGGGGATGCATCTAAATGTAAATGAAGAAGATGAAATATCTTCCGAACTTGCTTTGCTAAAGAATTACGACAAAATTTATTCTCTCATTAATGAGTCCAATGAAATAATTAACGGGACTTTCATGGATGATTTTTATTCTTTGAAAGAAAATATCTCCAAGTTGTCTTCCTATCAAAAACAATATGAGGAAACATATAAAATCTTAGATGATCATTATTATGCCTTAGATGATGTTTTATCTAGTCTAAAAAAGGAGTTCCGCAGTTTGGACTATGATCCAGCAAGATTAGATGAATTAGAAACAAGGGATTCGGAATTATCTGCTTTGAAAAGAAAATATAAAAAGAGTATTCCCGAATTGATTTCATATCTAGACGACCTAGAAAAGATGATCGGAAAAGGCTCATCTTTTGAAGATGAAATCAAAGAAAAAGAAGATGAATGCAATTCTCTTTTAAAAGCTACGCTCGCAAAGGCTGATGAATTAACCATAATTCGTCAAAGAAACGCCAAAAAGATTGAAAAAGAGCTCACTAACACCCTTAAAGATCTCTTATTAAACGTTCGCTTCGAAATTCTCTTTAAAGATATAAAGAAAGATGAATCTTCTTTAAAAGAAAATGGCGTTGATGACGTTGATTTCTTGATTGAAACAAATATTGGTGAAGGGCTTAAGCCTCTTGCAAAGGTGATTTCTGGCGGCGAGGCTTCAAGAATCATGCTTGCTTTCAAAGCGTTATTTATCAAAGCAAACAAAATTCCAATAATCATCTTTGATGAAATAGACACAGGAATATCAGGCGAAACAGCGCAAGCCGTAGCAAGGAAAATCAAAGAAATTTCTTTATCAACTCAAGTTATCTCCATCACCCACATGCCTCAAGTAGCATCCCTTTCTGATCATCATATCCTCATTTCTAAGGAAGTTAGAGGCGGGCGTACGTTCTCTTCTATAAAAGAGTTATCCCTTGATGAGAAAATTAGACAAATCGCTTATTTGATTTCTGGCGGCGAAGTAACTGAAAAGCAACTTGAATACGCCAAAGAAATGGTTTTAGGCTCCAATTAGTTCTTTAACATCTTCAAGGCTGAAATTCGATACAAATTTTTTGATAACAATATCGTTTTCCGTATAAATGAGCGTGGGTAAAGAATAAATTTCATTTTCTAAAGCAAGATGAAAGCCTTCCTTTGTGTCAATATTTATCAAGACATATTCAATAACTTTCTTATTTGATAGGTATTCTTCAACCTGAGGTTTTAGAACTTTGCATTTTCCGCATGTATTTGAAGTGTAGAAGATGATTTTCCTTTTCATAAAAGCAAACTAATTTTGAAGCAAAAAATATTTTTAATCAATCTTTATCTACATCCTTTAATTTGCTAAAATACTTTTTGTTAAGGAGAGTAGCGTTAAGCTTAGTATTCGACAACACGCCTATATGGCCGGAGCTAAGCGGCAATTGCCTCGCAAGACCTTACCGAAGTTTTCGATAAGGAGAAAAATATGTTTGAAAACAAAAATGTAAATGAGACTCTTTCGTCTTTTTCGGTCGCCGAAAATGAAGGTTTGTCAGAAAAAGAAGTTGAAGCAAGAAGAGCAAAAGACGGTTTAAACAAGCTTAAAGAAAAGAAAGCGGAACCTTGGTATAAAATATTTTGGGGCAACATCGCTGATCCGATGACCTTGATTCTTGCCATTGCCGCGATTATTTCTTTAGTTTTAGCGATTATCAATTGGGAAAGCGAAGGTCCTGAAGGCTTAGCCGACGTCTTTATTATTTTCGGAGTCGTTCTTATTAACGCTCTTATTGGAACGATACAGGAGATGAAAGCCGAAAAAGCTCTCGAAGCATTAAAGAAATTATCTGCTCCAACCGCAACCGTTAGAAGAGAAGGCAAAACAAAAGAAATCCCAGCTGAGGAATTAGTTGTTGGTGATATTGTCATTCTCGAAGAAGGCCGCACTGTTCCAGCTGATTTACGCTTGATTAAGGCTTTCTCCCTTAAAGCCGATGAAGCGTCCCTTACTGGCGAGTCAGTTCCAGCCGAAAAAGATCCTGATATCGTTCTTAGTGAAGAATCAGGTGTCGGGGATAGAATTAATGAAGTATTCATGTCTACGCCAATTGTTTATGGTCATGGCGAAGGCGTTGTTATTGCTACAGGAATGAATACGGAAATTGGCAAAATCGCCTCAATGTTATCTGATGAAGGAGAAGAAGAAACCCCTCTTCAAAAGAAACTTGCCGGATTATCGAAATTCTTAGGAATTCTTACAGTCGGAATAGTTGTTGTCATGCTTGTAGTTAAGATTATTTGGGCTTTGATAAACAATAATTTGGCAACATCCTGGTCTAACGCTTTACTTGATTCAGTCGCTTTAGCCGTCGCTGCCATCCCTGAAGGATTAACGGCAGTAGTTACTATCGTTCTTGCTATGGGTATGACTAAGATGGTTAAGGTCAATACCATCGTTCGTCGTTTAGCATCCGTTGAAACCTTAGGCGCAGTTTCGGTTATTTGTTCAGATAAGACTGGCACATTAACGCAAAATAAGATGACAGTTGTTCGTGCATATGAAGATGAAACGATTTATGAACAAAATGAATTCGCAAAAGAAAAACTATCTTTGTTAGCTAAGGGCATGTCTCTTTGCTCAGACGCAAGAGTTGATGGTGGAATTTATGGCGATCCAACTGAGGTCGCCTTAATTGAATTTGCAAATTCTTTTGATATGCATAAAGGAGACCTTGAAAAAGAAACTCCACGTATCAACGAAATGCCATTTGATTCCGTTAGGAAGATGATGTCAACCATGCATCAAGATGGAGAAAAAACCGTTTCTTACACTAAAGGCGCAATGGACCAAATTCTAAAACACGCAACACATATATTAACTAATGGCAAAGCAAGACCTATAACGAAAGAAGATGTAGCAAACATTGAAGCCGCTTCTTCAAAGATGTCCGCTGATGCCTTACGTGTATTGGCCTTAGCCATTTCTTATAACAAGGAACTTGTTGAAGACAATCTTATTTTCGTTGGCTTAGTTGGCATGGTTGACCCTCCAAGAGAAGCAGCCAAACCTGCTGTTGCCACTCTTAAGAAAGCTGGCATTACAACAATTATGATTACTGGCGACCATAAGGATACGGCCTTTGCAATCGCTAAAGAACTTGGCATTGCTGATGATATTTCTCAAACGATGTCTGGCGATCAAATTGATGCTTGCTCAGAAGACGAATTAAAAGAAAAAGTTGAACACGTTCGCGTATTCGCCCGTGTTTCACCAGAAAACAAAGTTTCCATCGTTAAAGCGATTAAAGCTAATGGCCATATTGCTGCAATGACTGGTGATGGCGTTAATGACGCCCCATCATTAAAGAGCGCAGATATCGGCATTGCGATGGGAATTACAGGAACCGATGTCGCTAAAGGCGCAGCCGATATGGTCTTAACAGATGATAATTTCGCTTCAATCGAAAAAGCCGTCGAAGAAGGAAGGGGCATATATGCCAATATCAAGAAAACGATTCTCTTCTTGCTTTCTTCAAATATCGGCGAGGTAATTTGCATGCTTCTTGCTGCTATTATGGGCCTTCCTTCACCTCTTATTGCCATTCACTTACTTTGGGTTAATCTTATTACGGATTCTTTGCCTGCTATAGCTTTAGGCGCTGATAGAAAGCCAGCCGATATAATGAGCGATAAGCCGCGCGATCCAAAAGAATCCCTCTTTAGTCATGGAGGATATGGAATTACATTCGGCTATGGTGCCTGGATTGGCCTTATAACTCTTATCGCCTTCCTTTCTGAAGTTTGGATGAAACAAGGATTCACCCTTGATCCAAGCGTTATTAAGGCATTCTATGATAATGCTAGTATAGCTATCCTAGAAGAAGCGCAAGCAATGGCTTTCTGCGTTCTTTCGATGAGTGAATTATTCCATATGTTAGGAATGACGGATACAAGAAGAAGCTTTGTTCATATTTTCAAAGATAAGAACTGGCTTTTATGGATTTCCTTCGTTCTTGGCTTAGCTCTTCAGTTCTTTGTTATCTTCACTCCTGTGGTTAATGATGTCTTCCAAGTCGTTCCTCTTGAAGGATGGGATTATGCTTGGGTGTTTGGCCTAGGCGTATCGCCATTAATCATCCATGAAATAATTGTCTTTATTCTTTGGATAAAGAAAAAAGTTTCAAAGAATTAATTTTCCTCAATCTAATGAAAAAGCTCATCAATCGATGAACTTATTTTCTTATCTTTCCTTTTTTGGAATGAATTCTTATTGAACCGCCTTGGGTATCAGCAAGAGATTTGGCATAGTTTATTGCTTCATTTTGCGTCGGGAAATATTTTATCGCTTTCTTTCCGGTCGCAAGTTTTACTTGCCAGCCTTTATCAGGAACTTTAGAAATATGATACGTTCTTGCCTTGCCATTGTAGCTATTGATTTTTTGCGTTGAAAGTTTTGCTGAAGTTTGTTTTTTGCTTGGCGGGTCTATTTCAATGTCAATTTCTTCTTCGTTTTTTTCTACTGTTTCTTTTTCCGCACTTGAGTCAGACTTTATTTCTGTTTCGTTTTCAAGATATTCTTTTTCCCCGCTATCATCCTTGTTTCGATAAAAGATCCCTTTGATATCTTCGTTATCTTCAATTGGATCAAGGATATGGTTTTCGGAATCTTGCTTGCCAGATTTTTTTACAACGTAGGAGCTTTCTTCGATTGGCTTAGGAGTTTTTGCAAGAGTAAATCCGACGAATAATCTATGAAGGAAATAGAGACATACACAAATAAGGTAAGAAGCTAACAACATTATCAAAGCAACGAACCAAACGGTTCTTTTCGGGTCACTAAGAAACCCATACCAATCATAAGAGCCATTCCCATCATCTAGCAAATGACAGTAATAATTAATGATATAGAAGATTCCATAAAGAACTACGCTAACCAATCCAAGAACCGTATAACCCATCTTAAAGGCTATGTTAAGTTCGATGAACCCGAAAGAAATTATGGCAATCACTGGAACAATCAAATGATAATAAAGATTTGGACCTTGGAACATTGACCAATATCCTTGCCCTCTTTTTGCGGCTGCAGGAGCCAAGAAACAAATAACCGTTAAGAATGTAACGCTAACTCCAACAACGCCGATGTATTTTAGAATTCCAACCCAGGTTGGCGCCTCATATTTGTTTTTCTTAAGAGAAATAATATCTATTATTAAAACCGGGAAAGAAAGTATGGCTAGCAAAACGTTAGATAAAACCGTATAGAAACGAAGAGAAGAAAAACCTTTTGCCATCAAGGCGTTTTCCCAGGTTAAAAAACAAGAATATATGAATGCGCCTATTACAAACCCAATAATAGCAACATTGCAAACAAGGGATATTACAGTGAGAATTTTTTGCTTATTTGTCATAAATGCTCCTAAATAAATACTTAACAAAGTTAAGACAATAGAATCATTTTAGCAAGAAAATAAGAAACAAATGGTTCCATGAAAATCTAAATTTCCAAAAATCCGTATTAAAAGTCCATTATTTTTTCGTACAAGAAAAAGGCGATTTGATAACCGCCTTGCATCGTTTCTTATTCTTATTGTCTTTCGTCACCGTGGAAGTAAATTGCAACAGTCCCCGGACCAGTATGCGAAGCAATTATTGTTCCAATGTTGAATATTTTGACCTTTCCAATAAGATTTGGGAATCTCTTTTCAATTTCATTTTTCGTAGTAATGGCATCTTCTAAAGCATTAGAATGCGAAATAAAGATTTTTCCATCATAATTCCTTCCGCCTAAAGCGTGACTTTCCATCCAATCAAGTGTTGCTCTTAAAGCATTTTTCTTTCCCATGACTTTGGAGTAGGCGATGATTTTGCCAGCATGGTTAAGATGCATTAATGGACAAATTTTCAATACTGTGCCAATTGATGCAGCTGGGCCAGAAACTCTGCCCGTTCTTTTGAAATATTTAAGATCTGTCGTATAGAATTGATGATGAATGTGATATTTGTTATCTTCGACGTATTTGGCTATTTCCTCAATGGATTTGCCTTCGTCGTATAAATCCGCCGCATCATCGACAATCATTCCATAGCCCGAAGAAGAACAAGTTGTATCTATCACAACTATTTTTCTATTAGGATATGTTGTTTTTAATGCTTCAACGGCGTTAACTGCTTGGGAATATGATTGGGTCATGCCTGTTCCAAAACATAAATGAAGAATGTCTTTTCCTTGGTCGAGGAATTTTTTAAAGAATTCTTCGTATGCAAATTGATTGATTTGCGATGTTGAAGGAATGTGTCCTTCCTTTAGTCTCTCGTAAAATTGAGGAAGGGAATTAGGGTCTCTTTCCATGTCGTCTGGGTATGTTTCCCCGTTGACCGTGTATGAATAAAATAGAACTTCAAGCCCTCTTCCAGAAATATAAGAATAAGGCATATCGACTGTTGATTCGCAAGATAAGATGAAATTGCTCATAAGTGAAAACCTCTTTTCGATAATTAGTATATCTAGTATTCAATACTATGTCATTATTTTTTTGTTAATTTTTCTAATCCTTATATAATTTATTTATATGAAAATCGAAATCAAAGACGCAAACTCAAAGTTTAAAAACATCAAAGTAGCAGAAGCGCTAACTCTCAAAGATCAAATATCTTATCAAGAAGGACAAGTCGTTTCCAAAACTCTTGTGCAAAATTCATCAGTTAGCATTACTATTTTCTCTTTCGAAAAAGATGAAGAAATAAGCACTCATGAATCTAGCGGCGATGCATTTGTCGTTTGCTTAGATGGCAAAGGAAAAATCACGATTGATGGAAAAGAAAACATCATTTTGGAAGGAGAAAGCATTCTTATGCCAGCCAATCATCCACATGCCGTTTATGCTCTCGAAAGATTCAAAATGTTACTTATAGTTGTCTTCTGACGCTTAACCATAAATAAGTTTTTAATGCAATGTATCTATAAATATATTGCATTTTTTATTTTTTCTTTGCGAAACCTTTCATATCGGTAACATAGTTTTGAAATGTTAATAAATTAATGTGAAAATGTTAGCGGTTTCATTTTAGGAGGACTATATGGCTAAACTAAAAAATGTAAGTAGAGGTCTTACATTCGTATTTGCTTCAACTTTGGTATTTGGCACCGCGGCCGCAAATATCATGGAAGCCAACGCCGGAACTCTTGATGGTTTTTTTGGGACACACTCCACAAAATTAGTTCAAAGAGGCGATGGTGAATTGTTTAATACTTTTACCCCTGATGAGAGTTTGCTAACGAATGGCAAAGGCGATTCAGCTAAGCTCGTAAAAGCGCACGAAGATCTCGCAAAGAAAATTCAAAGTGAAGGAACTGTTTTATTGAAAAATGATGGAACTCTTCCTTTAAGCACGTCTGAAAGCAATAAATGCAAAGTTTCTTTATTTGGCGTTCGCTCTTCATCAACTATCACCGGCGCATTCATTGGGCACAAAGCCGCTGGAAATGATCAAACAGTTCATTTCCGCGACGCTTTAAAAGAAGCTGGTTTTAGTGTTAATGAAGCACTTGCTGACGCTTATGATGCCTATTGCAAGGACAATAGCATTCTTGAGAATGATTATCCTGCTCAAGGAAGCTACGGCAAAGGCGGTTTTAATCCAAAAGAAGCAACAATTGACGATTTAACTACGCGTAATTCTGAAGTGCCAGACTCAATCTTAGAGCATAACGATGCAGCTATCGTCGTTATAGGAAGAGCCGCTACCGAAGGCGTAGACTGGGCAAAAGACGAAGTTGATGAAAGCACGGGAATGAAAAACCCAATGCAACTTTCAACCAACGAAAAAGCCATTATCGAATACGCTAAGGCAAAATGCAAAAAAGTAATCGTTATCATCAACGCCGTTAACCAAATGGAAATCGACGATCTTAAAAACGATGAGGGGATCGATGCTATCCTTTGGATGGGAATTGGCGGAAACTATGGCACAAGAGGCGTTGCTGAAATTCTTAACGGCACAACAAATCCTTCTGGTCATTTGCCTGATACTTATGCTTCATATAGTCTTTCAGCCCCTGCTACCATCAACATGGGCGAATACAAATATACAAATGATGATTCGCAATTTAAGAAACGCGCTAAGGGCAGCGCTTCCGGCCAATATTATGTAATTGAAGCAGAAGGCATTTATACCGGCTATCATTACTACGAAACCCGTTATGCTGATGCGATTGCCAATAGAGGCAACGCTAGCACAAGTGCTGGTTCTAGCTACGAAGGGAATTGGGATTATGACAAAGAAGTTTCCTATCCGTTCGGTTATGGCCTTTCTTATACGACTTTCACCGAAGAATTCGTCGACTCACCAAAAATAACCCATAAGGCCCATGAATTCAAAATGGAATTCAATGTCAAGGTTACTAATACAGGTGATAAAGCTGGCAAACATGTTGTTCAGATTTATGGTCAAGCACCATATGAATCAACAACTACCGTTGAGAAGAGCGCAATTCAATTGCTCGCTTATGACAAGACTGATTTACTTGAGCCAGGAAAATCCGAGACTTTAACTATTGAAGTTGATATGCAAAATATTGCCTCCTGGGATTCAAGTGCTAAAGGAGGAAATGGTTCCTACATTCTCGATCCTGGAAAATATTACTTTGCAATTGGAAACGGCGCCCATGAAGCACTTAATAACGTTCTTGCAAAACAAGGCTATACTTC
>CAVKAU010000003.1:0-5898 GCA_963654035.1 bacterium
TATCATGGTAAGAAGGTTCTTTTCGTCGCGGAAAAAGAAGTTGCCTTAGATGTCGTAAAACGTCGTTTAGATGACCTTAATCTTGGTCAATTTGTTTTAGAGTTAGCTAACATCCAAGAGCCAAAGAGTCAAGTTCTAGACACTTATCAGAAACTCCTCTCCCTTGGCGGTCCCGTTGCGCCAGCCGAGAATTTCGATGAAATCAACCAAAAAATCGAAGAAAAACAAAAAGAATTAAATTCGAAAATCTCCTCCTTGCATGATAAAAAGGATTACATCTATTCGCCTTATCAAGCTATTTTGATTTATCTTGAAAACGAAAATAAGGGTGGCGTGTATCGTTTTAGTCACGAATATCTAGCGAATTTAACTTTAAGCGATTATGAGAAGGCCAAACTTTTATTGCAAGATATTTCTGCGACTTCATATTCGTTTGACACTTATTATTCTTCGCCCTTCCTTCCTTTCCAAAATCGCAATTATTCAATGGAATATCGCGATGAACTAAAAGAAGAATTAGATGAATTGCTACCTTCCATAGAGCAATTGAAACTCGATCTTCATAATGTTGCAAATCCTTCTAAATCATTAGAACAAAGCAAGAAAACTGCCAATGGCCTTTATAATATCCTTAACATAATGCGTGAAGGGGATAACACGTGGCATAATTGCATTTTAGATCCTTCTTTCCTTGAAAAAGAAGAAGATATCCGCAAAGCTTTTATACTCCTTTTAGAAAATGCTAAAGAAAGAGATAAGATTTTGACTTCATTTAGCAAGGAATTCCTTGAAAAAGATGCTCTAAATCTTCAAAAGCAATATGATGAAGTTAAGGCAAATACCGGCCTTAAGCATCTTTTTGCATATTCTTCCTTTAAGAAGAAATTTAAGGGAATGGCTTTAGCAAAAGACTCCCTTAAAGAAGAAAATTTATCTTCTTGTATCCGCTCTTTAGGAAGAATACAAACACTTAATGATGAAATCAATAAGTTCGACCCATATATTAAATATATCCTCAACGCTCATAAATTCGAGACTTATCCAGACGGGGAAGAAACGATTAGGCAATTAGAAAAAACAATTGCCCTTTCTAAGGAAGTAGCAGTCCTTGATTATTTGCCAAATAAAGCAGAGAGTTTCGTTTCCTACCTTTTTGATATGAGCCAAGCAACCCTTTTCTCTCAAACCGTCAATAAGTATCTTGAACATTACGCCGCATTCAATAAAAAGAAAGAAGAGCTCCTTAGCAGATATGCCTTTAATTTAGATTTATACCCAGATGGAAAGACGTATTTTGGCACAATCTATTCAAAAATTCGCTCAGCGATTGGAATGATTGGCAATTTAGCCGAATGGACTTCCCTTCTTTTAAAGATGGATGAAGCAGAAACAATCCTTAGCAAAGATTATTTCTCTTTATTCAAAGAAGGATTCATAAAAGAAGAAAACCTCTTAGGCAACTATGAAAAATCAGTTTCTTCCTCAATCATAAGCAAACGTTTCAATGATGAGCAACTAGGTCTTCTTTCTGGCAAGGAAATGGACAATCTTGTTCATAAATACGCGAATGATATTAGGGAATTTGCTTCCTTATCAACTGTTATGACGGCAGCAAAGATATCTTCCTCCTACCCAAGCGACGCTTTCCATTTCGCTGAATCTACAACATATAATCAACTCGCTAAATTATCAAAGAATGGGGGACGTGGGGTCTCCTTAAGGCAAATTTTCCATAATTACAAGGATGTGATTCAAAACCTCACCCCATGTTTTATGATGTCGCCAATTTCCGTTTCTCAATTCCTTGATGTTAACGACTATCAATTTGACGTTGTTATCTTCGATGAGGCTTCGCAAATCCCAACCTCCGAAGCGATTCCATCGATCGCTAGAGCCAAGAGCGTGATTATTGCCGGCGATGAGCAACAGATGCCACCAACATCTTTCTTTACCTCCACTATAGGATCTAATGATGGAGACACTTTCTCTTCATTAGATGAAGATCTTGAATCTTTATTAGATGATGCAATCGTTTTAGGTTTGCCAAGAAAGAGATTATTGTGGCATTACCGTTCCCGCCATGAAGCCCTCATTTCTTTTTCAAACAACAAATTCTATGACAATTCTCTCCTTACCTTCCCTTCGCCAAAAAACGATGCCAATTCCATCTCTTTTGTCGAAGTTAAGGGGTGTTATGAAAAAGGAAGAGGCGTCAATCGCCTTGAAGCAAAAGAAGTCGTTAAAGAAGTCATTCGCCGCTTAAAAGACAAAGACCTTCGTACACATTCAATTGGCATCATTACCTTCAATGAAGCGCAGCAAAACGTCATAGACGACATGCTCGAAAAGGAAATGAGCAAAAACTCATTTAGCAATCTCGAGCCAGGTGGCGAAAAGATCTTCGTCAAGAATCTTGAAAATGTTCAAGGTGATGAAAGAGACGTGATCCTTTTCTCAACTACATATGGCCCAGATAAAAATGGCACGCTTAGCCTTAATTTTGGGCCATTGTCTCTTAAAAAAGGCGAAAGAAGACTCAATGTTGCAATTTCTCGCTCACGTGAGGAAATGATTGTTTTCTCTTCGATGAATCCAGATGATATCAAAGCCGAAAGAGCGAAAAATAGCGGAGCCCAATGCTTAAAAGATTTCTTGCTTTTCGCTAAGAAAGGCTATGATTGCTTGCCTTTAAATTCCATAAATTCTTACGTTAAAGAAAAAGGAATTGAAACATATCTTGCCACCGATTTAAGGAAACTTGGCTATGAAGTCAAAGAGAATATCGGCGAATCTTCCTTTAAGATCGATTTAGGAATTGCCTTGAAAGAAAATCCAACTGATTATCTTCTTGGCATTATCATTGACAATGAACAATTCGCGAACATGCCATGTCGCGATAGGCATCTTAACGAACCTTCGATTCTAACTCGCTTAGGCTGGAATATCTTTAACGTTTATTCCAACGAATATCTCGATCATCGTCAGGAACTTGTCCAGAAAATCGTTGCCAAACTTAATGAAATTCAACATGGCAACAAAGAAGAAAACAATACCGAATCCCATGTTAGAAAGCCGTTATTCGTTAAACAAATAATAAGGAAAAATTCTATTCCTTACACATTAAGTGAAGAGAAGTGCTCGCCAAAAGATTTAGCTTCTTATCTTTATTCTTTGATTTATTTCGAAGGACCTATCTCCATCGACCTTATCAATCGTCGTTATTGCGAAGCGGTAGGAAAACAGCGTGTAGGAAGCACTTCAAAAAAAGAAATTAACACTGCTTTGGCTGTGATTGGCAAATTTGTTCGCCATTTTATCAATGACGGAAGGGCATTTTATGTTGTTGAAACATTTGATGAAGCCCAGTTTGTTAATTACAGACTTGATGATGGCAATAAATCAAAACGCACTCTTAGCGATATTTGCTATCAAGAAGTGGCTAATTGCGCCGCTGATATCCTTAAAGAACAAGGCGAGATGGACATTGCGGATTTAGCCAAACAAATTTCCCTTGTTTTTGGCTTTAAAACACTCCTCGCCTCCAAAAACGTTTATCTCCAAAAGGCCATAAAAGATTCCTCATGCAAGAGGAATCGTATTAGAGTCAGAGAGAATCGTGTGTCTCTTGCCGACTAGGAATATTTTCCTTAATTTTTGGCTTATAAATTGCCAATAACATTGGAATGACCATAGTGAGGGTCGCGCAAATCCAAGCGCCTGGATCACCGGCTGATACGCCAACGAACGCCCAAACACTTGCTTCGGAATTAATAGCCCCACCATTAATAATGCTTGGTAAAAAGGAACAAATTAAGACTCTAGCAACAAGTTCGGCTATGCCAGCTAAGAATGGCCAAAGAGCTTTTTCTAATCCTTCTAAGCAGTTTCTAAAGATGAATAATAACAAGAGAATAAACATCATTGGCACGGCCGTATATAAATAGGCGTTGCCCCATTTTATTGATTCAGGAGTCACCTTCGAAGAAGAAAGGAAGAGATATTGATAAGCTCCATTGATCGTTAAAGATAAAGTGATGATATTGATCAAAACAGTAATGATCAAGCCATATATAAGGGCGACATGATACCCTTTTTTGATGCGATCATGCCTTCCGGCCCCAAGATTTTGAGCCATAAAGGAAATCATTGCTAAGCCAAGCGATTCTTGAAAGCCCATAGCTAAGGTGATGACTTTTGAAGCGACGCCATAACCAAGCTGAGCAGGCAAAGCCGGATTCATATTTCCATTTGGCAACCTATCAAAGGAAATGACTGCGCCAGTCATAATGATTGTTCCAATTGAAAGAATTGAGAAATTGAAAGCAAGAGGAAGACCATTTTTCAAATGCTCGATAACATCTTTCCAAGTGATTTTCAGATCCTCTTTATGAAGCCTTAATTCCTTATAATGATAGAAAAGGTAGAACCATGATAGGAAACCAGCTAATGCTTGAGCAACAACGGTTGCCCAGGCCGCACCAGCAACTCCCCAATCAAAAACAATAATAAAGGCTAAGTCTAAAATAATATTTAAGACGGTAGAAATAAGTAAGAAAACAAAAGGAGTGAATGAATCCCCATAGGCCCTTGTACAAGTGACGGCTAGATTATAGAAAATCTGCGAAAAAGAAGTTCCAACAATAATAAGAAGATAAGTCTTTGCCGCTTCATATTCCGCTTGCATATAAGCATCAGTCGCACTTGGGTAAATGCCAATCCAAGCAAGAAGATAATCAAGCGTCAAACAGCCAGCAATCGATAAAACAATTGTAATGATGGTCGAAAGAACGAGCTGCGTCCAAATTGATTTCCTTGCTCCATCAATAGATTTCTGACCAATTTTCTTTGATAAAACAACAGAGAATCCTGAAGCACAACCAATTGAGAACTGTAAAGTCAAAAAAACGATTGTCGTCGTATTTGTAACAGCTGCAACTGCTGCATCAGGGAGAGTTTGTCCGCATATAATCGTATCTATAAGCGAATAAATCTTCTGCAAAAGAGTCGATAACATAATTGGAAAAGAAAACATTAAAATGTCTTTCCAGATATTTCCGTGAGATAAGTCAATCGGATCGAATAATTTTTTAAATTTTTTCAATACATTCATATCGGGCAATATTGTAATATCTTTTATTTTAAATAAAAGAGCAAATTACTTTTTCTAAACCACTTTCATAAAAACATCTTTCATAAGACACTTATTTCATCAAATGAGGCAATTTTGAAAAATATTTAATGCGAAGTTTCTTGATTTAGTGTATAGTATTTCACGCACGGAGGCGTACCCAAGAGGCCGAAGGGGGCAGGTTGCTAACCTGTTAGTAGGGATTCATCCCTAGCTCGAGTTCGAATCTCGACGCCTCCGCCATTAGAGAAATCAAGTATTGATACATATGTGTCAGTACTTTTTTTGTGTTTTAGGGGTTAAAATCGCCATTTTTGATGATTTTTACCCACTTGGACTTGTAACTCCTCATAAGGTGGAGGATGACTTTGTATCAGTTTTGTGATTTTGACTAGGATGTGCAAACTAAAACTCTCCGTTTTTCGGGATTCGAAACTATCATTTTGAGCCAAAAGTAAGAATAAAGTTTTGATACATCAGTCAATAAATCTTTGCTTTTATCGTTAATAAATTCTTAACGATGTGGTATAATGAAAACAACAAAAAGCACATAAGGTTTTAAGGAGATGAACGCTATGAGGAAACTGAAGATTTACGCCCAATCGATGGGTGGAGGTAATTACACGTCCGTGCCGACGATCCTTTTGAAGGGCAAGTGGCTCGAGGAGAAGGGGTTCAAAATCGGCGAGTATGTTGCGGTCGAGGTCGAAGGCGACAAAATCGTTCTGACCAAGACGACCAAGCCAGAGCCCAAGAACGTCGAGAAGTCC
>CAVKAU010000004.1:0-2789 GCA_963654035.1 bacterium
AAAAAAGCCTTCATACGAAGGCGTTTTAAACTGATTAGTTGTTAATCGTTGCCAAAATTTGGCTTTAATACATCGGAAAGGTTGATATTCGCCCCTAACCTATCATCATTGCTTGATGTTTGCGAAGCAGCGCCAAATGTAGGAATAGGATCAAGGCTTGCTCCGCTATCATCAGGGGCTGAAATGAAGTCTTTTTCGCCGCCAAAATCTGCAGCAATGACTGAAACAATGATCGTATCGCTTAAATTAGGGTTGATGGTCATGCCAATTTTGAGGTTGATTTCTCCACCGGTTTCCTGACGAACCTTAGTTATGCATTTTTGGGTTTCATACATCGAAACATCTGAACCACACGTTATTGCGCAAATTCCTCTTTTTGCACCATGGATTTTTGTTTCAAGTAATGGAGAATTTATGGCATTGAGGGTTGCTTCCTCAGCTTTGTTCTCACCAGTGGCCATGCCATAGCCAATTAATGCTGTGCCTGAATTTTGAAGTGTGGTCTTAACATCATTCAAATCAAGATTCATTCCACCAGGTAAAAGAATGATATCAACAACCGTCTTAACGGATTGCGCCAAAACATGGTCTGCATTCTGCAAGGCTTGGTCTAAGGAGGCGTTGCCAAAAGCCGTTAAAAGCTTATCGTTGGAAACAACGATTATTGAATCGACGACGTCTTTGAGGTTCGTTAAGCCTTGTATGGCGTTTTCGGTTGCTTGCGATCCTTCGTAACTAAATGGTCTAGTTACGATAGCGATTGTTAAAGCGCCGGATTCTTTCGCTATTTTAGCAACGACTGGCGAAGGGCCTGTTCCAGTGCCTTTTCCCATTCCTGCCGCAATAAAAACGACATGCGCCCCAGCTACGGCTCGACGAATTTCTTCTTCGGATTCTTCCGCAGCCTTCCTTCCGATGGCCGGATCTCCCCCTGCGCCAAGTCCTCTTGTTGATTCCTTGCCTAAAATTATGCGGTGAGGGGCTTTTGAGGAAGCCAAAACCTGCTTATCGGTGTTCAAAACGTAGAATTCGACGTTTTGAATATTGTCATCAATCATACGATTAACGGCATTGTTTCCTGCTCCGCCAACGCCAATGACAACGATTTTAGCCACAGGCTCAAAACTATCTAAATCGTCTAAATCTGTATTTGCTTCATTAAATTCGTCCATAATATTCTCCCTTTATTCTCTGCTTAGGTTACTAATTCCACGGTAATTATCGTTAGAACCGGTTATTTTCTTTTGCTTTGATTCGACAATGATCATTCCAAGAGTATTTGTAAGTCCTGGATCTCTTGCTCCTATAACGCTTGGCATGAAGAGTTGAATAATTCTTTTGCCGAATTCTTCAGAAAAAATGTTTAAGAGCCCCCTCATTCTTGAACTGCCACCGGTAATTAGAATAGGCAACGAACCATAAGCTTGGCCTTCTGAGAAACTAAGTTGATCAAAGCTGAGTTTTAAGGCTCTAAGGAATTCATCAAAGTAGTTTTTAATTACCGTATTTATATCATTTTGATATATTTTTATCTTATTGTTATCGTTATTAACACCGACAAAAATAGGTGTCTCAAATTTATGAATCGATGTGTCATAGCCAAATTTCTCTTTTAAATCATTAGCGATTTGTAGAGGAATATTGAACTTTTGGGCTATTCTCTTGCTAATTTCCGATCCCCCGCTTTTAATGAAACGGGAATTATATGTTTCATTTTCGCCAATGAGCGACATCGTCGTTAAATTGCTGCCAATATCTAGTAAAATGTAGCTTTTTGGCATATTTGGAGTAACTGCAATGAGTTGGGAAGCACAATAAACCGCAACACTGCTTTTCAAAATCCTGAAACCGGCTTCTTGAACGACTTGAGTGTAGCTATTCAAAATATCCGCAGGCAAAGTATAAAGTTTAGCTTTGATGGTTAATTGCGTCGCTTCAACCCCGAAAGGAGGTTCTTTGTAGCCGTTTTTGTTAGCGACATATAAAGATGGAGCGATATCGATTAAGACATTTCCATCCCCTATTTGGGTGCTGCGAATTAAAGTAAGTACGTTATTTACATCTATATGTGCTACTTTTTTAACTCCGGAATCTTGCCCATCGCCAATCGTTCCAGAGGCTTTCATATCCTCATAAACCTTGACTCCGAGGGAAGGAAGAACCAAAGAAACTGCATTTGGCTCCATTCGAATATCGAGCACTGGGTCATTGATTTCCCTGAATTCTTTAAGTACTTCTATTAATTTCTCACGATTAACGATACGTCCATCAGAAATTAAACCATTTATCGGAACTTTTTTGCAATAAATCAAATGCGGAACATTTTTTGAGACATATCCAACGACAAACTTTACATAGCTTGAAGTGATTTCTAATATACGAGAATTCTTAATATTTTCCATAAGCGTATTCTATTCTAGAATAACTTAAGGTTCTAGACAATAGCCATTAGAATATACTTAGAAGTAAATTAGTAGTTTTTTAGTTGATTATTTAATTTTACAATTATCTAAAAAATATCGATTATATCTACTATTTATTGGGAATTGTTAATTTGTGTTGGCTAAATCGCTTTTCAAAAAAATATTTTTAATTTATTTTTCTTGATATTGAGAGATTTCTTCGGATGATGAAGAGTCTGCAACGACTTCCGATGAAGTTTCTTCGTTGAATGAAGATTCGAATTTCTCGGCTTTTACGACTTCTGCAACTCTGTATGATAAGCCAATAGGAAGAGCGCAGACCGTAACAAAAGCAAGGATAAACAAAGAAACCTTGAGAGCTAATTG
>CAVKAU010000005.1:0-2586 GCA_963654035.1 bacterium
TGCTAAAAACTTCGCTTTCATATATGACGAAGAAGAAAAAACGTATCGCCTATCCCCGGCTTACGATCTTCTTAGAAGTAACACCTATTACAACGAGCATATGACATCTGTTGATGGGAAAGGCAAAAACATAAGCAAAGAAGATATGCTAAGCGTAGCCATTAAAAATAGACTTAACATCCCTAAATGCGAAAAAATTATTGAAGAAATCTCCGCAAAAGTTTCTAAGCTTAAATCGAGAAACTAGCCAATTTATCTAATTCATCCTTAACGATAGTTGATGAAACAACCGACATCGCCTTAATGATATCTTCTTGTTCGATTGGAGATATCTTCTTAAGGGAGATGCTTCTTCTAATCGCTACATCCTTGCTTTCGTTGCAAAGTTCAACGATATCCGCATTACTATATCCATCAGTTTTCTTAGCTATCTCTAGATAATCAATCTCCGTTAAAGGAAAACCTTTAAATTCGTGTCTCAATAGATTTATTCTTGACGTTTGATTAGGAAGATCTATATAAATCTTCTTACTGAACCTTCCGCTTCTAAGCAAAGCTGAATCGATATTCCATGGCTTATTCGTCGAAGTGATCAATAGAATCGTGTTCGCTCTCCCCTCAAATCCATCAATTTGCGATAAGAGTTCAGAGACAACCATATTAACGGCGTTAGAATTCTGACCGTCCCTATTGATCCCCAATGAATCGAATTCATCAAAGAAGATGATGGATCTTTCATGTTTTCTAGCCTCAGAAAATAATTCTTTGATCTTCCTTTCAGACTCGCCATACCATTTTGAGGCAATATCTGAGCATTTAATAGAGAAGAATTCCGCATCAACTTCACTTGCTATAGCCTTTGCAATCATTGTCTTTCCAGTTCCTGGCGCTCCATAAAGAAGGATGCCTCCCCCAGAATCCCTTTTAAACGCATCATATATCTTCTTGTATTTAAACGGATAAACAACCATTTGGTTAACAGTTTCCTTAACCCCTTCAAGACCGATAACATCATCGAAAGTGATTTTATTTTCATCCTTTGAAGGCTTAATTATCGTTTTATCGCCTTCCTTAAATCTGCTCGGAGTTTTCTTTGATAATTCATATTCACGTTTTATGGCATTAAGATTATCTAAGGTTGAATTCAACAATGGGGCGTTATATTCAAAGAATTCTTCCATATCCATCAGTTTGTAATTCATAGATTCATCATATTTAACAACGCACATATTTTTATCAAAGCCAATGATTGTCCCAACTCCAAAGGTAACATGTTTCACCTCTTGGCCGTACATTGATCTAAGAAGATCATTCAAAGCCTTTTGATATTCGCTTTTTGTCATTCCTATTTTGCCTCCTTGATTGATTTCATGTATTCTTTTTCGTTCTTTTCGTTAATAACTGCAAATTCAGTGTTCTTAGTATCAATCATGATGATTGGATAATCGACATAGATATCGCTTGCAGCACTAGCCTTGATGGCTTTGATAATCCTTTCTTCAGAAGTCTCCCCTTCACTTGATAAAAGGCTTCCGATTGCCTCGCATTTTCCAGAGCCAATCGCAACATAGTCATCAATTTCTAGCACTGAGCCATCAAACAATATTGCATAAAGTTTGTCTTTGTAAGCGAACAAGAAACTTGAGTTCATTCCCTCAAAGACCCCGTCCTCTTTGATATAATGTGCGCTTCTAAGCTTATTTACGATGTCCGGAAGAATTTTATTAACGACAAAGTCGTAACAAATGTGATCCCTATAAACGTTATAATCCGTGACCAAGTCGTCCATCGTCCTAATAAGGCAAGCATCCCTAAAAGAGCCAACGCTAGCCATCAAGCAATTATCGACGCCAACCACTTTCCATATCTTATAGTTATTAACGTTTTTCAAAGTCGTTCTCGTTCCGCCACTCGTCACTTGAGAATCGCATCCAAGTACAACCTTCCCTCTTTCCTTAATTGCCACTACTACACTCATAATCTTTCCTCCTTATTTTCAGTAACTAAAACACCAGAATCAAATCAAACTCAACTCTTCTACATAAGCTATCTCCTTTGCCTACCACTTATATTAAGGCTTTATTCTCTTTCTTAGTGATAGACAAAATAAGCATATAAAAGGTTCCGTTTTTTATTGTTTGTTTGTTTTTTTATCATATAATTGGTTATAAGAGGTGTACATTTATGGCAAATTATAAGTTTTATATCGATGAATATGTCAATGAATTAAAACAACATTTGAACCTTTCCGAAAACGCTTGGTTCATAATCAATGAAGATATCAAGAACTTCTATGACACAGAAGAGAAAGAATCCTTCTCCGGTTTCCTGAATAGAATATTCAAGAACTTCTACGAGCAAGCTAAAGCTAGTATCAATCTTCGTTTTATGGAAAAAGCCGATGAGCTTGAAATTCTTTATTCTTCAAAAGAATTCTCTTCTTTCGATAAGCAAACAATCAAACTTTTCATTGATAAATACGCCAAAGTATATGAAAACGAGTTAAAAGAAAAAGCTCTATCTTACCCGTCTGGACATGGAGAAAAATTTCGAATAGATAAGGAGAGCCTTAATATTCTTCGCGAC
>CAVKAU010000005.1:2596-3484 GCA_963654035.1 bacterium
GAAAGCCTAATTACATCAGAGAACAGATCTTTTTCAAAGACACCTTAAACATCATAAATGAATCAATCAAAAGCGAAAAGAAAATAAAAATATCGCTTTTCGCAAAAGTAACAGTTGATGGAAAAATGACATATGTCAGAAAATTCTATGTTTCACCATACAAAATAGTTCAAGACAAAACCAATTCATTTAATTATTTAATTGGCTATTCAGAGGAAATCAAAGATATTGAAGAAATCGATGAGAATGGTGAAAAAGCAAAATCATCGATCATATTAGACAAAATACCATGTTGTTTCCGCTTAGCTAGAATTGAAAAAGCCTCGATGATGTCAAGCATGGGTGCTCATATTTCTAAGGAGCATACAAGCGAGCTTGAAAAAATGTTAATCGAAAGAACGGC
The DNA here is from genome assembly GCA_963654035.1 of bacterium. Classification (GTDB taxonomy): domain Bacteria; phylum Bacillota_I; class Bacilli_A; order RFN20; family CAG-826; genus UBA4951. Next base: position 3,000 of record CAVKAU010000005.1, read on the forward strand.
CATGTTTATGTCAAGCGAACCAATAGACATCAAAATAAGGTTCACGGAAAAAGGTCTCGAATCATTCAGAAGACAATTATACCTCCGCCCTCAATTCTATGAAATCAACAAAGAAGATAAGCACATTTACACCTTCCATTGCCCAGAAGTTCAAGCTATTAACTACTTCTTCAAGATGGGTTGGGACGCTACAATTCTTGAACCTATTTACCTTCATGATAAATTCATTAAACGTTACAAACGAGCATTAGAGACATATGAAGGGCTTAGCAAAGAAGAAATCATTCAAAAAGAGAAGAATGAGAAAGAAAATAAAATGTAGATTCTCCAATCACCTACTTACAAATATCATTTAACAACATAACCGTTATTTTATTTAACGAGTTCGCCTTTTTGCGACATCAATATCTTCCCCAAATACAAGTTTTTCATTTTTTTTGAAGCCTTCAAATACAAGTTTTTCATGTTTTTCACATATTTAAAGA
>CAVKAU010000006.1:0-8483 GCA_963654035.1 bacterium
CTTTTGGAAATGTAAGTTGAAGGCAGCCAAGTGACATCTCGGGCTCAAGTTTAGTTTCATCAGTATTCATGCCAATTGAAATGCAAAATCTCGTCGCATTCCCTTGATAGCATATCTCTTTCCAAGCTGCATATTCATCTTCATCGTTTCCAAGCAAATCTTTAATGCTATTTTGCAATGAAACATCTTCTTCTAATTCTTCTTTTGTGACATAAAGGGCAATGCTATGGTAATAAAGGCAAGGAACATAGTACCAATGATCTTTTTTTCAGAAAATAATTGCCTATGGCTAAAAGCATATCATTGCTTGAAAAAGTTGGCGTTATTTCTAATTTTTCGAAGCATTTTAGTGCTAAATCATTAACGGACAAATTAGAATCAAATCGCATTGAAGTCGTAGAGTTTCCTATGGTTAAGGTGCAATACCCTGTTGTAGTAAAATAATCACATCTATAATTACCTATAACACCAATGATTTTGTTTGAATCAACCAATTTGAAATCAGCTGAATAACCGTTCCCTTTTGCTAATGGATATGGATTTCCAGTAGGTTTGTAAATATATGCGATCTTATCAGTTAATACTTCTTTGTTTTGAAAAAACGATACAAAATTCGATGGTTTATAGTTATCGCGGCTTTTACATATATATCCGTCACAAGAAGTCAAAAGAAGCAATGGGATAAGAACGACGATTTTATTTTTAAACATATTCATTTTAGGGCTCACCTGCCTTTTGCAATATTTCAAATTGCAAAATTAAAGAGTAAATCGGTTGTCCTTATCAGATTTATCGGGGCAGCTTATTTATTCCAACTAAATTATAGTTTAAGATAATGCCGTTTCAAATTAATTAGAGACAAACGTTGGAGTTACTTATTTTCTTTTCTAACGCTAAATTCACACCCACAATAATTTTGGCAATATAAGCCTAATTCATCGCGTAATTGAACGCCTTTATCAATGCCGCCGTTCTTTTTAAAATCAGAGAAAAAATATTTTGTTTTATGATGGGAAGCTAATTCTTGCCCTATATCATTCATGATCTTAGAAGATTTCTGACGGGATATTGTCATAACGGTCGTAAAGTAATCGAAGTTATGATCGTCCGCATATTTGAAAGACTCTTCCATTCTTTTGCGGTAACAAAGATGACAACGGTAAGAACATTCAGGAAGAGAAGAAAACGGCATAAGATCTTTCATGTATTCTTCATGATTATATGGAGAAACGATTAGTTTAACTTCGTAGTTCCAGGTTTCTTTTAGATATTCTATTAAGCGTTTTACTTCTTTTAGTCTTTTATCGAATTCTTCTTTGGTGTTAATGTTTGAATTTGTGTAATAAATCGTTACATTGAAATATTTGCAAAGGAAAAGCAAAGGAAAACAAGCGCATGGGCCACAGCAATCATGCAAAAGAATGGTTGATTTTTTATCTTTTGGGAACTTTTTTATTTCCTCAATACTTTCGAGATAATAGTTATGATTTACGATATGCGATTTCATATCAGTCAATTGCCTTCGAATAATCGAAGTTATCGCCATATATAAACATGGCATCGCCAAAAGAGAAGAAACGATATTGCTCTTTTACCGCTTCTTTATATGCGTCTAAGACAAAACTTCTGCCAGCAAAAGAAGATATAAGTTCAACGAGTGTTGATTTTGGAAGATGGAAATTCGTGACGATTGCGTCAACCGCTAAGAATTTATAGCCAGGTTCAATATAAAGCCTTGTGGGTTCTCTAGTGGCTCTGAATTCACCATATTTCCCATATATTGCTTCTAGAGTTCTAATTGAAGTCGTGCCGATGGCGATAATGCGTCTATGTTCTTTTTTGGCTTTATTCAAACGAGCTGCCACTTCTTCGCTCATTTCAATTACTTCAGAATGCATGACGTGGTCTTTTGTATCTTGAACCTTAACAGGTCTAAAGGTGCCTAAGCCAATATTCAAAGTTATGTCTTCAACCTCGATTCCTTTAGCACGTATCTCATCAAATAGTTCTTTTGTGAAATGAAATCCGGCGGTAGGCGCGGCAGCTGAGCCAGGAACCTTGGCATAGACCGTTTGATAATCGTCGTTATTGGAACATTGTTTCTTGATATATGGTGGAAGAGGCATTTGGCCAAGTTGCTCAAGGATTTCTAAGAAAATTCCTTTGTAGATGAATTTCATATCGCGAATGCCTTCATCTTTGACGGCAACGCATTCGCAAATGAGCTCACCATTACCGAAAACACAATGTGAGCCAACCTTCACTGAACGGGCATTGCCAACTAAGCATTCCCAAACATCATTCTCTAGTTGTTTTAAAAGAAGGACTTCAACTGCTCCTCCAGTTTCTTTCTTTACGCCAAGTAAACGAGCAGGAATGACCTTTGTGTTATTTCTTACTAAAACGTCGCCAGGTTTTAAATAGTCGATGATGTCATGAAAAATTTTATGTTCAATAGTCTTATATTCGCGGTCAAGAACCATCAATTTGCAAGTATCTCTTTTTTCTTTTGGAGATTGAGCTATTAATTCTTCGGGCAGATTATAGTCAAATAAATTGATATCCATTTTTAAAAACCTCTTGCATCGCCATATTTAGCGAGTACTTCTTCTTCATATTCTTTGAAACGGTCTTCTTGGATAGCTTTTCTTGCTCCTTCGACGATCTTGATTAAGAAACGAATGTTATGAATGGAATTAAGGCGTTTGCCGAATTCCTCTTGCGTTAAATATAAATGATGAAGATACGCTTTGGTGTAGTTTTTGCAAGTGTAGCAATCACATTCTTGGTCAAGCGGGGTGAAATCTTCTTTGTATTCCGCTTTACGGATGTTGATTCTTCCTCTTGAAGTCATTAAAGCGCCATGGCGGGCTATACGGGTTGGAAGAACACAATCCATCATATCAACGCCACGTTCAATTCCGCCCAAGATGTAATCAAGTGAGCCAACGCCCATAAGATATCTTGGTTTGTTGTCTGGAAGATAGCGGATGGCATCTTCGATCATTTTAAAGCAAACGTCTTTCGGTTCGCCGATTGAGGTTCCGCCAATTGAATATCCAGGGAAATCTAATGCAGCCAGTTCTTTAGCGCACATCTCTCTTAAATCAGTGAATTCGCCACCTTGAACGATTCCAAAAAGAGCTTGGTCTTCTCTTTTATGCGCGGCCAATCCTCTTTTGGCCCAGCGAATCGTTCTCTCGGTGGATTTTTTTGCGTAATCATGTGTTACTGGATAAGGAATGCATTCATCAAAAGACATGATGATATCAGCGCCAATGTCTTCTTCAATTTGAATGACCTTTTCTGGCGTAAACATATCCTTATCGCCATTGTAAATGTTTCTAAATTCGACGCCCTGCTCAGTTATTTTTCTTGTTTTTTGAAGAGAAAAAACTTGGAAGCCGCCTGAATCTGTAAGCATAGGGCCATCATAATTCATGAACTTGTGCACTCCGCCGGCTTTTTTGACGATATCTTCACCAGGTCTAAGATGGAGGTGGTAGGTATTAGCCAAAATTACGCCAGAGCCAAGAGACTTTACTTCCTCTGGTGAAAGGGTCTTGACGGTCGCGTTAGTGCCAACAGGCATGAACATTGGAACTTCAACATCTCCATGAGGAGTATGAAGAATGCCATAACGTGCGCCTGTGTATTTATCGATGTGTTTGATTTCTAAATAAAAAAGTTTTGAATCCATAGCCTTTAGATTTTATATCTATTCCAATCTTTTTTAAAGAAGTTAGAACTTAACGTCTTGGTGTCGAACTGGCTTAAAGACTTTGTTGAATATTTTAAGCCTGCAAATTACCATCCAGAGGATATAGCCAATTATCATTGCGCCAAGTTCACCAAGGGCAACCCATCCTCCTTGAACGGCAAAATCAACATACGTACCCACTGGATTCATGAAAATCCATGTTAATTCTGCGCCAACGACTAGGCCATTCAAGATGACTGGATAGATAATTCCCATCCAAAGCCATTTCGAAGCGTAAGAAATTAATAAGCAAGATATGAGAGTGGCAAGCGAACCAAGAAGCATATCCCACGGGGAGAAAGAATAAACGTTGGCTAAAAAACAGCCAAGCGTCATTCCAATTGCAAAATCTGGACGCCAGAAGCAAAGCAATCCAAGTGCTTCGGCTAATCTAATTTGCATTGCGCCAAAAGAAATCGGCTGCGTAAATGCGGTCAACACGAAATAGATTGCTGCGACAAGAGCATTCTGAGTTATGTAAATTATCAGAGTGCGCGTATCAATACGTGCCTTTTTCTTTCCTTTTTCTTGAGAGTTACCCGTCTCAGAAGGGGTCTCAAAAGAGACTTGTTTTTGATCATTATCGGTCATGATCTCGACCTCCTTGTTTTTTAGGCGTGGTTCAGAGGATAGAACACGCTGGGAAAGAGTATATATCAAAAACGTGGGATATACTACTCTTTTAGTATTTTGGCTAAGCCACCTAAGGCTGTTTCTTTGTAAGCTTCTTCTAATGCGTCACCAGTTAGTTTCATTGCGGAAACGACATTATCAAAAGAAACTTGATTTTTGCGGATTGGGGCAACATATTTAGCATAAAGATATGCGTCATATGAGCGTAATACACCCATGCCGTTTCTTTCAATGCAAGGGATGATTACGTATCCGTCAACAGGATCGCATGAGAGGCCAAGGAAATGTTCCATTGCACATTCAGCAGCATATTCTTGAGCAAAAAGATCTAAGTCTTTAATGTAGCATAAAGCAGCTGCAGCCATTGAGGAAGCCGTGCCGATTTCCGCCTGGCAACCGCCAATAGCTCCGGCGATTGAAGCGTTTTGCTTAACAATATTTCCAAAAATCCCCGCTGCAAATAAGGCGTTTACCAATTTGTCTTTGGAAACATGCTCATCATGATATTCATAATATAGAATGGCAGGAAGAACGCCTGATGACCCACATGTTGGGGAAGTTACAACTTCTTCTCCTGAAGCGCTAGATTCTCCAACAGCATAAGCATAAGCCGTTAATAACATTTCCTTTCTGCTACTTTCATCGGGGATTTGCAGGGCTTTTTCGTAAATTTTGCCTGCCGACCTATCCCAAGAAAGACGGGGATTATTGTTTGCAGGAATCTTCCCTTCTTGCTTTAAACCATTTTCAATGCAGGAAAACATTTTCTCTAAGGCAGTTTCTAAATACTCGTTTATAGAATTGTCTTCGTATAAGAGAGAGAAATCTTTTAAAGAGGGAATATTATTTTCCTTCATATATGTTTTTATCTCTTCAAAGTTACGATATGGGTATATGTCTTTTTCTACTACGTCCAAATCATCGGAAGAAGTAATCTCTCCTCCACCTAGCGATGCATAATGCTTTTCTAAAATAACATTATCATCTTTTATAGCCGTAAATTTCATCGTGAGAGGATGTTCTACGTCAGTTTCTTTATCGATCTTTATCTCTGTTTTATAAGGCAAGAAGACATTGATAATCGCCTTATCTGTGCCATGCCCAAAAGCCGTAAAGGCTAAAGAACCGTATAACGTGACTATTATTTTAGAAATTTCCTTGTCTTTGATTAATTCCTTAAAACGTCTAGCTGCATTAGATGGAGCAATGGTGTGAGAGGAAGATGGGCCAGGGCCAAAACGGAATAACTTAGATAAAGATTTCATATTGCAAATATTATATGACGACGCTTAAAAATGATTAAAGAGCGTTCACATTTAAAGGCGGTTGTCTTAAACTATTGCAGTATGAGAACTTTGATACTTTTATCAGCTATCCCCGGTAGTGGAAAATCTACATGGGCAAATAAGTATCAAAAAGAGCATGAAAATACATTTATTGTCGCTTCTGATGCCATAAGAAAAGAACTTTTTGGGTCAGAAGAATGTTTTATTGATGAAAAAAGGGTTTGGCGCATCTTTAATGAACGTTTGAATGAACACGTTTCAGACATGGATGATTTAACGGTCATTGCTGATGCAACGCATCTAAGCAACAAATTAAGAAAGATGTATTATGATTTGACGCCAAACTTTGATAAGCATGTATTGGTTGTTTTTGATATTCCATTTGAAGTTTCTGTTTTTCAAAATTCCATGCGGACTAGAAAAGTTCCAATGGATATCATGAAGAAACTTAAGGATGAGTACGAGGTTCCTTCAAAAGAAATCGAGAACCTCTACGATGAAGTTGTTTATATAAGAGATATCTCTGTTGAAGCAAAGAAAGCGTTAGGAAATTAAAAGAGGCCCACATTTAAAGCGGGCCTCTTTTTTGCTTTGCCATTAAGAATATTAATATTCAATGTTTTTTAATGATTTAGGAGTTTCATGGTTTGCGAAATATGCAAGAACCAAAGAACCGATTAACGATAGTGAGCCAAGAACAATGCCCATTATTCCAAAACCTAAGTCAAAGCTTAAGTCTTTATTATAAAGGTGAACGGTAAGAAAAACGGTGCTTGATCCTGGAGCATATTGATAGCAAATATCCATAATTCCATAAACCATTAAGCCAGCAGCGACAAAAAGAAGTGAGCCAGCTGCTAAATATGTTGCAACCTTTGTGCCTTTTTCATTTTTGTTTTTACCCATCACTAACCACCCAAAGAAGGCAAATAATGCAGCAATGAAGTTAGAAGCGATAACGACCATTAACAAGTACGTAACTTGAACCTTTTGGTTAGCCCATGTTGAGGCGCCAATTAAACCAAGAGCAGCTTCAACGGCAATGATTATTAAAATGATTGCAGCACATCCAATAAAGGCACGTAATAATGGTTTTTGATCTCTTTGATCGAAGATTTTAACCATTGGAATATTGGTGGCAATTAAGAGAATGATAGCAATGATGATGGCCATAATGATAACGAAAGCAATATTGCCATTTGCCGTTAAATCCCAAAGCAATGAAGCCTGTAAAAGGAAGAAAACAGCAGCAATCCACCCTTCATTTATCAAAGCGATGAAGGAACGAACAGCAGGTTCATCATCACGGATGTCTTTCAATGATTTAAGGGCGTGGTAGAAGCCAATTGCCGAAATGACCATGAAGCCAAGGCCGATGACAGCAAGTTCAAACCATAAGAAGAAAGCACCGTTGGTATTGAAACCAAGACTGTTTCCATCAATCGTATACCAATAATTAGGATTAGCGCCTAAGTATTGTGGAACGACAAAGAAACCAAACCAAATTCCCATAAAGCCAAATGCTAAGAAAATCAAAGCGTGGGCAATGAGTGATAATGTTCTTGATGTAGACGTATATTTCATAAAGCACCTCACAGCACTCAAGATTTCAAAAGAATTCTCGAGATACAACGTATAAATTTAAGTCTATCTATAATAGATAGTCAATGAAGATTTTAATCTTTTTAACAAGAAAAAAGCAAAATCGAGTCGTTTTAAGTCAATTTTGATGCCGAATCAAATGTGTTTGCTTATCAAAAGAGCACTTATTAAGGACCAAGTTAGGTTGTAGCCGCCACAATTGCCATCAATATCTAAAGCCTCGCCAATAATGTAAAGGCCTCGTTCTTTATTGGACTCAAGATAAGGTGAAACTTCGTTTAGGGAAATGCCACCGATTGTTACTTGGGAATCATCAAAACCATATGATCCCGTAACGTTGAACGTTAGATGTTTAAGATTTGTGGCGATATTGGAAACATCTTGATTTTTGCATAATGAAAGAATGTAATTTTCTAAAGGTAAGGGGAGAATTGAAGAGAGATAATTTTGAGGGTTATTATCTTTGGCTTTTAGTAAAATATCGCAAAGATTGTAAAGAGATAATTCAGGGAATAAATCGGCGGTAATTTTTGGATTTTTCACTACACGTACTCGATATATTGAGCTTTCAGCATTGAAAATAACAATGCCAGAAAGACCATCCTTTTTGAAAAGGAGTTCTCCTTCTTCTTGAAAAATTTGTTTATTATCAACGCTTGCCTTTATTAAAGCGTGATGCCTTACTCCTTGCAATGATTTTACGTTTTCTTTGATTTTTATTGGGGCTAAGCCCGGTCTAGGTTCAATAATTTGATACCCATGTTTTTTAAGTATGTCAAAAAATGAACCGTCAGATCCAAGATTTTTTGAAGATTTGCCGCCGGTTGCAATGATTAGCTTATCGAAACAGCCAAAATTTTCAAGTTCAAAACCGAAGTTGGTTTTTTTATAATCGTTGATTCTTGCTTTATTATGAAAAACGACACCAAGTTTTTCAGCTAAGGTGAGAAGGTATTTAACGTATGTTCCGGCATGAAAGGAAAGAGGATAAACGCAATCTTGATCTTCTAGAATAGAAACGCCTAAATCATTTAATTCTTTCTTTAAGACTGGGTAAGAAAAATCTTTCAGGACATTCTTAAAATATTGAGGGTTATTGAATTTATTTGGCAGGAGTTTTTTGTTTAGAAGATTGCAATGGCCATTGCCCGTTGCATAAAGCTTTTTAGCTAGTTTTTCTTCTTTATCAAAAACATGTATGT
>CAVKAU010000007.1:0-2902 GCA_963654035.1 bacterium
CCATTATGGCAATGTTGCTCTTTCAGCTAAAGACGTAACAAGAGAATCAACCTTTACTACATCTTTTCAAGAAGATGCCTGGAATTTAGCTAATCTTGATTCAGGCAAAAACAAAATAACGACATACGTTACATATTTTAAGGATGAAAATGGTTTCCTTGCTGAAGAATATCTTGAAGCGGACAATACCATTGGCTTAGCGCCAGTCTTAACTAACGGAACAAAAGAACTGTTCTCGGCAAAATACGAAAATCCATTTAATTTCCTCTCTTTAGATGACTTTACCGTAGAAGGAGATACATATATTTTAAGTGGAGAAAAAGCGAATCTCTTCATTAGCCATGCGTTTAATGAAGCATTCACCGGCGGAAAGATAACGTTTAGCATTGCTGATGGAAGTTTTTCTTCAATTGTTGGAAGTGATTTTGCCTCTTCCGATTATCTATACGCTAAAGAGGATGCTTATGGAAGGGAAAAAGGACTCACCTTCGATGCAAAACTCCTTTATGCAGTCTCCATTCATCATATTAGTACGGAAGAAGAGAAAAATAACACTGTTTTAGAAACAGCATTAGCTGCAACTGAAACAGGTAATTTCCGCATTCAAAATGGGACATCCACAAATGATATGAGCTTTGATACATATTTTGATGGAACACATATTTTAGCCACTTTCAACGTTGGAGCAACATCGCCTTCTGATGATGATATGTATTTCACGCCTGGAGATGATGGCTTTATGGACTTATATATCTATAGTTCCAAAACATCTTCTTGGGTCGCTTTGGAAGATTCTGAATATGCCAATGAACTCTACCTTTATCCTGCAACTTATGAAGACATCGCTCCTAAGATGTATGAAGTATCAGCCAATCTTTTCACGAAATCTTCGACTTCTAGCACGATCTATAACAGCGTTTCTAATGGAACTAAATACATTGGCAAATACTTCATTTCCACTTTGTATGATCATATTGGCTATAGCCAAGAATTGTTCAGAAACTCCGTTGCTTCATTCCAACTCTCGAATATAACGACGAATAGTTTCGATATTGCTATTAAATCAGTTTATTCTGGAAGTGGCTACACGGTTAGCTCTGATGCGTATTTCCAAGTTTCGAAGATTGGAAAATGTCACATGCCTTATAAGATAACGATAAATAACTAAGGGCACAAAAAACAATATAGGCGGGTTTCGCCGCCTTTTTTTGAATTTTTAAAGAATTGCTTTTATCTCAAAAACATTATTTTTTCCATTTGCGGATATCTTTCCGTGATGCAAAGAAACAATCTCTTTTGCCATTGATAATCCAATTCCTGAGCCAGAAATAGAAGAAGATCTCGTCTCTTGAAGACGGTAGAATCTTTCGAAGACCATCGGAAGATCTCCTTCAGGAAGATTCTCCGCGTCATTTTTGCAAACGATTATGATTCCTTTCGACTGATAGGATTCTATCGTACAAGTAATGTATGACTTTGAATATTTAGTCGCATTGTCTAAAAAGATTGATAAGAGTCTTTCAATTTTGTCTTTATTTCCATAATAGGTAAGATTCTTTTCCACTTCAAAATTGATTTTCTTTTTGTATTGGCTAGAAACTCCTCTGAATGAATCGAAAACATCCGTGGCGAGTTTTGTCATGTCAAAAACGGCAAACGGAACTTTTTCTTCTTCGTCCATCTTAGCTAAATCATTGAGATTTTTGATCATTTTTGACATCAGATTGATTTGTTTGGAAATATTTTCGGTATTCTCATTTCCGCCAGTCTCCGCTTCCTCAAGTTCGTTATTCAAAGAAATAATTGCTAAAGGCGTTTTCAATTCATGCGAAGCATCAGAAATGAAATGTTTTTGCTTTTCAAAATTGTCTTCGACTGGTTTAACAATCATCTTAGAAAGAGGGATGAGAATCAAGAAGGTGATAAAAATGCCAGCAAACCCAGCAACAATCGAAGCCCACATTACGCGAAATGTTGGTTCAAGTTCTCTATTTTGATCAATGAGGGTGAAATAATGACGTTCATTATATTCATAAGATAAATAACGATAGAAGAAGTTATACCAGCCCTTGTTTGAAATCTCTTTTCCATAAGTAAGTGTAATCGTTTCCGCTTCGTCTTCACTGATCGAAGAAATATTAAAAGCAATTTTTTCTAAGCTTCCGTCGTCATTGAATGCATAAGTGAAATAACGTGTCGAATCCTTATTATCGTTAGTAGGATCGTCAGGTAAATCATTGAGAATATTATCGATAGAAGAGTCTTGAGAACTGCTATCTTTTGAATCATCTGGCTTTTTATCATGAATCTTATAAGAGCCCCCAGAACGAGCTATATGTTTTAAAGTGTTATCCGCGCCATCAGAAACACGAGCGAAATTATAAACATTAACAAAAACGAGAATTGTCACAAGGATTGTCGATAACGATAGCAGGGTAATGCCAATTATTTTCGTTCTTAACTTAGCGGTGGCTTTCATAACATTCTAATTTTATATCTTTTATTTACTTAAATGGACTCATTTTGCTAGAAGATTGCAATAATAGCAGCAGAAGTTATCATCAAAGCCTGGAATAAGAAAGCGGAAATAATCGAACCATACAAACGATTATTGAGTTTCTTAGCGATGAAATTACCAAGCGGAATTGTTAAGACATACATCAAAATTAGATTTTGAATTTGTCCGATGAAACCGGAATAACTTTGAATTGCCAAATAAAATAAAGCAAATAAGAACAAGGCGACATATTGGATTAGGTTATATAAAAGAACGATGGATGTTTTAGCGTTCGCTTTCTTCAACATATCTCCTTCAACTCCAGAGATGTAATAGCCAATACTCATTAGAATAGTGGCAAAGAATAACCAGAATTGACGGATATTAAATGGTAGAAGATTATAC
>CAVKAU010000007.1:2931-4645 GCA_963654035.1 bacterium
AATTCCTAAGGAAACAAACACGCATTGGATGATATTTTTCTTGCTTGAATGAATTTTGAAAGATGGCTTAGGAAGCTTCCCTTTTGTTCCTTTGAAATTGCCTTTTCGATAGAAGAAAAGCAACACCAATCCATATCCAGCAATGCAACACATATAAGGAATATTCATAACCGGTGAACCAAAAGGCAAAACTACGCAAAGAGAGCAAATTATTCCACCCATCAACAATCCCGGGAGCCATAATAGAAGTTTTCTTAATAAGAAAGATTTCTCATTTTCGATAACTGGCAACGCTTCTTCAAACTGTATTTCACTTTCTTTAGCAATGGAAGGAGTAGAATTTAGCGAGAATAAAGTCAAAAAGATTCCAGCTAAAGCAAAGAACCACCCGATATAGACAAATGAAATAAGAAATGAGGGATACCCTGAAGGGATGTTGGTAATATCGGATATTGAATTTATCACATATTTAGAAAATTGAGGAGAATACATCTGATAAGAATGGAGAACGCTATTGCTAATTCCGACGGTTATTTTTCCGCCATACTCATTAGTTTTGAAGAATGATGCAGTTCCTTTTTCCTGAACTTTTTCGCCAATCAATCTTTCAGATATTCTAAGAATGTCATAATCCGAAACGACATCATCGGCCGTCGAACCATATAAGTAGACATTGCAGTCTTTAATGGCACTTGGACCATAATCTTTCCAAGGATAATCATTTTCATCATCTGTAGAAGCAAATAAAGAAGCCTGTGCGGAATGCTTGTAATTGACTTCAGGGGAGAAGAGGATGACATTTTTGATGTTTTTCTTAACTAAAGAAGTATCCGCGCCTTCAATATTGTAGTCATAAAGAAGCCTGAGTATCGATCTTCCGCCCATTGAATGACCCATCAAGATAATGTTTTCATAGTCGATCGAAGAGATTTTATGCAGATACGTTAATGCGTCATCGATTTCCTTAGGGATCTCATCCGTTTTAGCGTTATCAAAACCAATCCTTCCAAAGGAATTTCCCTGCCCTGAATAATCAAAGGTCATAACTGACATATTATTCGCTAAAAAGATATTAGCCATTGGCCTCCATTTAGCTCTATCACAAGAATATCCAGGACAAATAAGAACGGCATATTTAGCGTCTTTCTTTTCAAAATATGTTGCAGAAAGGCTTACTTCATCATTTTTATATGTTGAATTAAAGTGAAATTCTTTGCTTCCTAAGGTGTGAAATGAAGATATAAAAATAAGGATGGTTGAAAGCAACATACTAACAAGTCCGGATATAAGTAAAATAAAGTTCTTTTTGCTTTTCATTGTTAGACATATTGTAACATATTCTTTACTAAGGTATGTCTATTAAAATGAAAAAATAATACATATACAAATGAGATTCTTTTAATAAAAAAAGAAGAAGATCGAATAGCCTTCTTCAAATACATTTTTTAAACTAAAATCAACGCCTATATAATATACAGAATTATGATTTAACTATCGTAAAGATAATCGTTAAGCAAAGCGATATTGGATAGATAATCAATCCGCCAAAGCAAAAATATGATGGGAAAATAATCAATAAAACGACTAAGGCAATCCCGAATATCAAGGCAATAAAATTAAGCCAAACCTTCTTCAAAAAGAAAGAAAGAAGAGAGAAGGCACTTGATAAAACACCAGCAAAAAGGATTGTTAAGAACAATTCCTCATATGCTCT
>CAVKAU010000008.1:0-4231 GCA_963654035.1 bacterium
ATATTGCTCTTTATCTATCTCATGCTGAGTTAGGTAATGTTCAAAAGTGCCTTTATAACGAGTTATTGTTTGATTCTCTAAGACAAAAACGACGTTGGCGATTTGCTTAAGGAATTCTTGATCGTGGGAGACGACAAGAAAAGCTTTAGGGTAATTCGAAAGATATTTTGCAAGCCACGCCACTTGCCCTTGATCGAGAAAGTTTGTTGGCTCGTCCATTATAAGAACGTCTTTTTCTTCGAGTAACATCTTAGCAAGATACGCTTTTTCTCTTTGCCCAGAAGAAAGTTGAGCTAAAGGTGCGTCTAAATGTTCTTTATCAAAGCCAAGTCCATCAGTAAGACGGCCAACCTTTTCTTGAAGGGCGTAGAAACTTTTAGAATCGAGTTCTTCTTGAATTCGTTCGGCTTTCGCTAGGTATTTTTCGAAATTGTCCGGATCAAGAGCGCTTTGTTCATAAAGTTTTTCCATTTGCTTTTCTTTTTGGAAAAGGTCTTCGTATACGCCATAGAGATATTGGTGGACTGGCATATCTTGAGCAACTTTCAATTGCTGATCGAGATAAGAATATGTTGTTCCAGATTCCCAAATAACCTTTCCTTTATCGGGGATTAAGTCGCCAACAATCATACTTAAAAGAGTCGTTTTTCCGCATCCATTGACTCCGACTAACACACAATGTTCGCCAGGATTCATTTTTAGGCAAACTTGACGATATAGTTCCTTATCGGAGTAATTAAATTCGATGTTATCTAATTCTAAGAGAGCCATAGCAAGTGAAATTATCGCAAATTTAAAGAAATAATGCTAGAAATTAAACGCTAATGTGATTATCCTTTTGTAACACAAAAGATAATTTTGTGCTTTAATTATTGTGCTATGAAAAATAAAAAATTAATAATTCTGTCACTATTTGGAACACTTCTAACTTCTTGCGGCGCTTCCAATTATAGCGTCAGTGATATAAATGACTACAAAAACCCTCTTAACAATTACGAGAAAAATCTCGTTCAAAAAAGCGTTATCGAAAATATATTAGATATCGCTACAATCCAAATTTCTTCTTCAACATCGAAAGATGACGAAAAACTCTATGGTTCAGCCGGTTCAAAATCGGTTAGCAAAGTTGAAACGTCTTCTTCAAAAACCACGGCTTTATATAAAAACAAGATTATCATCGAAAACGAAACGGTTACTTCTTCGGTATTTGAAAACGAAATAAGAGTAACCGAATCATATGATTCCCGCAATATGATAGCCGTACTAGAAAATCCAGAAGATTTGCTTACTTCCGGCCGTTTAACAACAAAATACGGCTTATACAAAAAAAGCTTCTACAAAGCTTCTGGCGCAAAAGATTATGGTGTCACTTATTCTTTGATAAATGGAAATTTCGCTGGTGAAAGTGACCTCGATTACAAATGGAACAATTACCTCATCACCAATTTCGATAAATTTTCCTCATACGCTTTTAGCTATTTCAAAAACGATGAAGGAACAGTTAATGCCCTTTATTCTTCAATTAATAAAACGACGGTTACGAACCCTCTCTACCGCAACGACTCCGCTAAAAGCGTCACAGCCGTTAGTAGCGATGTTTCGAAACTTGGTTTAGAAACTATTGATAACGGATATAGAATTAAGAAACTTAGTACCAGTAAAACAGTTGATTATCTAACCGATTATTATGGCAATTCGCTTGAAGACGGAAATGTTTCAACTTCCACCGAAGAAACTTCCTATTTCTATGGTCAAACATTATTTGCCGGAGTCGCTTTCGAAGCAAAAGAATATTGGAACTTAGATTCTTCAACACCTGTTTTAGAAATCTATAGCGATGGAACATTGAGCGATAAAACAACATTCACCAACATCACACGCGATTACCAACAAACATATGGCAATGATAATTTTGCTTTTGAATTAACATTTAAACCTAGAAGTGAGAATTATACTTATAGGCTTTGCAGCGCTACCGGGAATACCATTTATTCCCCGTCATCATTTAATATGCTTAGTAGCATTGGTTTAAAAATTGAGGAAAATAATTTCTTCACCTTAGATGAAAACTCCGCCTATTATTTCTCAGTTGTTTTGAAACCGGATTTTTCCATTAAAGAAATTAACGTGTCGTTAAACTAACATGAATATATATCTTATAGTTGGTAACAACCTAGATTTAAAGAATTATTCATTTTCTGATGATTCGCTTAAGGTTGGCATTGATAGAGGAAGCATTTTAGCCCTAGAAAACAACATCGATCTAGATTATGCCATCGGCGATTTTGATTCGTGCTCAGATTCAGAAAAAGAAAAAATCTATGCAAAAGTCCCGCGAATCATCAAATTAAATCCGATTAAAGACGACACGGACACCAAACACGCTTATTCACTTTGGAAAGAAAAAGAAAATGTTTCTTTCACCATACTTGGAGGAATTCAAGGGAAAAGAATCGAACATTTTTACGCCAATCTTGAATTAATCATGCTAGATAAACGAATTTCGCTCGAAGACGATAATACGATTATAAGAATGATTGATGGCGAAGAAATCATCAAAAATAACGGTTACAAATACATCTCTTTTTTCCCAATAGAAGAGAGATGCAATTTATCGCTTAAAGGATTTGCCTACAATATCGAAAATCGTCAGATAGCCAAAGGCGATGGCTTAGCTATTTCCAATGAATTGAAAGACGCTGAAGGCCATATCAAGGTGAATGAAGGCAAATTCTTGATGTTTTTAAGCAAAAACGACAAAGAATGATTCCAGCCTTAAAAATGGTGTTATAATACTTCCGGCTAAAAGCCCGGGGAGCATCCCTAAGATTGCTGAGAGGTCACTAATTCGTGACGACCCGAAACCTGATCTAGATAATGCTAGCGTAGGTAGATGTTTTTAACGCTTCTCCGCACATTTTCTAGATTGTGCGGTTTTTCTTTATCTAGGAGGAATTTATGGATAAGCAAAGAAAGACTTTGAGCGTCAAAACCATTGCCGAAATAGCGATATTCTCCGCCTTGGGTTACGTTCTCGATTTATTGGCTGGCATTTATTCTAGCCCTCTTTTCCCAAATGGTGGGTCTTTGGGAGTTGCCATGGTGTGCGTTTTCATCATTTCATACCGAAGAGGTTTCCTTCCGGGACTACTAACTGGATTGATTATGGGATTATTGGATATAGCAGATGGTTTCTATGTCGTTTCGGGAGCAAATTGGTATATGACCTTTCTTCAAGTGGCTCTTGATTATTGGATCGCCTATCCTTTAGCTTCCCTTGCTGGCATTTTCACCCATCTTATAAAAAAGAACGTCTCATCGCCGAAAAAAATGATGCTTTATGTGATAGTTGGATGTCTTGTTGGCGGGTTAGCTAAATATATGTCGCACGTATTCTCTGGGGCGATATTCTGGGGAAGCGACGCTTCATCGTTTGCTTGGTCCTTCAAAGATTCAGGCATTAACGCATGGGCTTATTCCTTTATTTACAATCTTGCCTATATGGGACCAGATATCGTCTTATCCACCTTAGTAACTTGTATCCTTATAAAAGCTTGGCCAAAAATGATCTTGCCTGAAGATACGATTAAAAGCAATGAGGAGGTAGCACAATGACGCAAATTTCAAAAAATCGTCTATTAAAACCTACTGGTTTTATTCTTGCTGGTCTTCTTTCTTTCATTCCAGCTTTACTGGGGTACATCTTAACGGCAATCGATTCTTATTATGATGATGGCTTTGGCTTATCGATTTCATATGGCTCTAAAGATTTATTGATGCTAGCGATAATTTCTTTCTTGGTTATAGTTTATGGCGTTTATTTATTAGTAAACACTCTCCAAAACAAAAAAGAAATCCCTTATCTTTCTTCGATCTTCGCGGGATTTGTTTCTTTCTTAATCGTCATTTTCTTTTTATCTTATATTTTTAAGCCAATTATCAAAGGAAATGTTGAAATCGATCTTCCTTATATCATGATGATTGTTGGTACAATTTTAGGGGCAATCTCTACTGTTTTAGCTTCTATTTTGGCTTATAAAGTGGCGAAAAATAAAACGGATGACTCTTCTTTGGTTTTCACCTACATCATTGCTCTTTGCTATTGCCTTGCGATAAGCCTTTACGCAATCGCAAAAGGCATTTCGCTAGACGGAAGCTCGGTTGCGATTTGCTATTTTATTCTTGTTGGAGGCGAAGCGTTGGAATTGTTTGCTTCGATATTGGACATAAA
>CAVKAU010000009.1:0-2469 GCA_963654035.1 bacterium
TTTTCGAGGAATTGCTGGAGATATTTCTCGGCATCAAGCTCGTTATTGTGCTCAAGCTCAACTTCGTAGTCTTCAATGCCTGAATACATATTTTTATCGATTGATAATTTTCCATCTTCGTAAGGAACATCAATACGGTCAGTGACTAAGGATGTTTTGATCTTAAGCGTATTTGTGTGGATATCGAGCATGTTTAACATCTTTTTGACATCGCCATCAGGGAAGATGGCTTTGTCGCGGAAGTTGGTGAAATCTTCTTTTGACCAGACGCAGTTCTTTTCAAGTAAGCCTTGGGAGAGCGGAACTTTAAGGGTCATTTCGAAATGATTGTCTTTTTCTCTAACGCGAAGAGACAATTTTTCTCTTTGTAAAATGTTGTCTTTGGAGTCGATGTAGTGGTTTGTTTGGGTGTAAACGCCATATTTCATGTATTTCAAAGCTAATTTCTCATAATCAGCTTTTGTAACTAAAGCTTTGGCTTCTATTTCAATTGTATTACTCATTTTGCTACCTCTTATGTTATTATAACTCA
Organism: bacterium; assembly: GCA_963654035.1. GTDB lineage: Bacteria > Bacillota_I > Bacilli_A > RFN20 > CAG-826 > UBA4951. The sequence goes on from CAVKAU010000009.1 coordinate 533, forward strand.
TGTATGAATAATTGTGAGTTTTTTCTCGAAAATGATTTCTTGATTAAGAATCTTTGGTGGATGATTGTAATAGCCGTCGTCCTGCTTGGCGGAGTTTTGATTCTTCTAATGAGCATTAGGCATAAAGGAACAAAAGAAAAGAAGAATGCCGTATCAATTGAGAAAAATCTAGAAGCAATAGGCGGAAAAGACAATATCATCGCCCATTCTTTGAATGGATCAAGAATTGTTTTGGTTTTAAAAGATTATGATCTTATCGATAAGCAACTCCTTAAATCTCAAGGGGCTGTTGGATTTGTTCTTAAATCGGACAAGGTTACGATCGTCTTTAAAAATGACGCTAAAAAGATTTATAAACAAATGTTTGGTGAATAAAAAGAAGGGGTACATGTAATGGAAAATGAAGAAAAACGCTCTTTGAAAGAATTGATATTTGACTTTCTTAGAGGCATAACTCTAGGCATTTCAGCGGCTGTGGCCGGATTATCTGCTGGCACAATTGCGGTCGTTGAAGGAATATACGATAAATTAATTGGAGCTATCTCAACCTTAAGAAAGAATTTCAAGAAAAACGTTTTATATCTTTTGCCAATTATTTTTGGCGCTGCATGCGGAGCTATTGCAGCTTTTATTGGCATTCAAAAAGGATATTCGGCCGCACCATTCTCGACAACGTCCTTATTCGCAGGCTTGATATTTGGCTCTTTGCCTTTCACTTTCAATGAATTGAAGAAGGGGAACACAACAAAAGAAAAAACAAATCACGTCCTTTCTTTCCTGATTTGTTTAATTGTTGCAGCTGGTCTTGGCATTGTTACAGCCTTAACTAAATGGCAGATCTCCTTTATGGATTCTTCGAATTCTATCTATTGGTATGCTTATATTCTGATAATTGTAGCAGGTTTTATCGGTGCTTTCTCATGCATTGTACCAGGCGTCTCCGGCTCAATGTCTTTAATGGTGCTTGGCGTTTATTATCCAATATTGAATATGTATACAGGCTCGGATTCCATTTGGCATAAAGAGGGAAGTGTTATTGCCTTAGGATTAGTTTTAGTTGTTTTGTTTGCCATTGGTGTTTTAGCTGGCGCCTTTGTCGGTTCAAAAGCGATGAAGGGATTGCTTGATAAGCATCGCCATAGCACTTTCTGGGGCATTTTAGGATTGATTCTTGGATCTCTTGTTTCCATGTATATCAACTCCTCGATCTTCCCAATGTATGCTGGATATGACAAATATGCTAATGTATCTTGCGAACCAGGAAGGGTTTGCCCAACCGAAATCATCAAGATTCAAACTTGGGATTATATTGTTGGCGCAATCCTTTTCCTTCTTGCAGCAACAGCAATGATTTGCTTATATATCTTCGTTAGCAAAAAGAAAAAAGCTTCCGAAGAAGCTAATTCCTAAACACGAATTTTCTTAGGTCTTCAGTTGGAAGACCTTTTATATTGTCATAACTCCCCTCAATATGATCTATCAAAGGATAATCATCTTGGATTCCGAATGATCCAGCCTTATCTAATGGATTAAATCTATCGACGTATTCTTCGATTTGCTCGCGGCTTAATTCCTTGAAATAGACATAAGATTTAACTGTTCGAGATATTTCCGTTTTAGATGATAGATAAGTGTAAGAAGTTAAAACGACAAGTCTTTTTCCTGATTCGTTTTCCAACATTCTTATAGCACCATCTCTATCTTTTGGTTTACCAAGGCTTTTGCCATCGCAAATGACGGTTGTATCCGCTGCTAAGATCTCATCATTAGGATAAAAGGAACGAACCATATATGCTTTAATGCGACTTTCATCATAGGAAATTCCATAAGAGGAAAGATATGGCTGAATTATTCCTTCATCGATATTTGGTGAGAAAACAATAAAAGAAGTGGTAATTTTGCTAAGAAGTTCTTTTCTTCTTGGTGAAGAGGAAGCA
>CAVKAU010000010.1:0-2438 GCA_963654035.1 bacterium
TTCTAAGGCTCTTGGCGTTCCAGTCATTGAGATTTCAGCTTTAAGAAAGAAAAATCTTGATAAATTAATGGATTTGGCCATCAAAGCCGCAACTAATACCCGTGAAGGAGTTTCTCTTTGGGCTTCAAAAGATGATGAGGAACTCATCGAGAAAGCAATGGCTTCTTATAAAGAGGAAGAGATTGCTAATCCTCGTTTCCACGCCATCAAGGCCCTTGAAGGCGATGAGATTGAAAAATAAAAGAACGCTCATGCTTATGAGAAGGTTGCTACACTTGCTAATCCAGAAGAATATGAAGCTGATAGCGCCGATAAGCGTTATAAGTACATCACCTCTAAGCTTGCAATCTATCGTAGTGGTGCCGTAACGCAAGAAAAGAAGAAACTTTCTAAGTCCGATAAGATCGATAAAGTCTTAACGAATAAATGGGCAGCCCTCCCAATCATGATTGTTGTCCTTTTCTTGATCTTCCATCTTGTCTTTGCCTCCGATTTATTCTATCTCCACGCTTTCGGAGTTGACTTCGGCGAAGGGTATGAAGGATTGATCCATTGGACGATTGATGGCGAAGAATTCTATCCGTTCAAAGAACTCTTCTACACAGCCGATGGCATCAATTCTCCAGGCACGATTTTGCAAAATCTCCTTGGCGCAGGCAATGACGCCGGTATCCAAGGCATGATTTGCGGAGGAATCAAACAACTTCTCATCATTTGGGATTCACCAGAATGGTTAATTGGATTCATCTATGATGGCGTCCTCAATGGCATTGCCTCCGTCATGGGATTCGTCCCACAAATCCTTCTCTTATTCGCCTTCTTCTCCTTCCTTGAAGATAGCGGATATATGGCTCGTATTGCCTTCGTCCTTGATAGAATCTTCCGTAGATTCGGTGTCTCAGGACGCGCCTTCTTGCCAATGATCATGGGCTTTGGATGTGGTGTCCCAGCCATGATTAACACTAGAACCCTTGCTTCCGATAAAGAAAGAACAAAAACCATCCGTGTCATTCCTTTCTTCACTTGCGGAGCTAAAGCCGAATTCTTGGTGACGATTGCTGCTGCAGTTGCCGCCGCCACATCAATCGATGCTGGCTTATTCACTTTCTTGATTTATCTCTTTGGCGTCATTGTTGCTATTGCTGCCGTTATCGTGATGAATAAGACAACTCAACGTGAAAAAGTTCCTCCATTTATCATGGAGCTTCCTGCTTATCACGCCCCGCAATTCCAAGCTCTTGCCTTACACGTTTGGGATCGTGGCAAACACTATATCAAAAAAGCATTCACAATCATCTTCGCTTCCGCTGTTATCATTTGGTTCTTATCAAGCTTCACGCCTGATTGGCAATTCATCGATGCCGTCGAAACCTTAGGTGTCTCTGATTCTATCCTTGCTCATATTGGCATGATTCTCTCGCCATTATTCGTTCCAATGGGCTTTGGAAACGTCCAAGGCGGAAGCTATGGCTGGACATTCGCAGTCGCTTCAATCCAAGGTATTGTCGCTAAGGAAAATGTCGTTGCAACCCTTGCTCAATTAGCCACTGCCGTCGGTACTGAAACAGAAGAAGGCTTAGAAGGTCTTAACGCTATTATCTCTGCCGCTAACGCAACCGGAGGAAATATCAATACCGCTTCATTAGTCGCCTTTGCTGTCTTCAACATGACAACGATTCCTTGCTTTGCCTCTATTGCTACTGCAAAAGGCGAATTAGCAAGCAAACGCGATATCACCTTAACGGTCCTCTTCTGGATTGTTACTTCCTATCTCTTAGGGTGCCTCACATATGTGACATTCAACTATCCAGCATGGGGTTGGAGCGTTCCAGTTGCCGTCATCGTTCTTGGCGGAGTTGGCATCTACTTCTACGATCGCTATGCCAAAAACAAAGAAGTTGCTAACGCTTAATAATTATTAAATAGCTTATAAAGAAAGGAGGCTTATCTATGAAATGGGCTGCATACTTACTATTCGGATTGATCATTGCTGCATTTATTGCCGTGATAATTTATTGGATCATCGAGAAAAGCAAAGGCCATCCAATTCTATCTGATGAGCCTCATCTCACTAAAAAGCAGTTAATCAAATATTACAAAATTCAGAAAAAAGCTGATGAGAAAAGAAAAGCTAAAGAAGCTCGAAAATCTCTTCGCTCCAATGGATGCTGTTGCAATAGTGAAAAATAAAAGCGAAAAAGAAAATGCCGTTTCGATTTGAAATGGCATTTTTTAGTACACGTATCGCTTATTTTTTGAAAATCGTGAAGATTGTTTTCTTAACATAAGGTTTCTCGTTTTCTGATAGAACGCGGTAACCTTGCTTACTTATTGCATCTTTTATTGCTTCCCTAGAGCAACCTTCTTCAATGATTACGACGCAATTATTCTTAACATGGGAGGAGTTTACTTTCTTAACTCCTTCTACTCTTCTTACA
>CAVKAU010000011.1:0-4645 GCA_963654035.1 bacterium
AGTCCGAAGTAGCCTTATTTTAAGTGATACATATCCATTAATGAAATCGTTATCCGATGGTATCAGTGCTGATTTATCGAAATATGGTGCACTGAATGGGATTTGAACCCACACCCGTCTCCGGACTGGCTTCTGAGACCAGCGCGTATACCGTTCCGCCATCAGTGCAGCTTATTTAATATACTCTCTAGAAGTCTTTCATGAAAATAATTATTCATCCAAGAAGACAAAAATTTCTTTCCAAAGTTCCTTGTTTTCGTTAGTTGCTCTAACGATATCCATTTCAATGTTTTCAGTAGATTCTTTAGATATGATTCCCTTTGAAAGGAGACTTGCAACATAATCTTCGGCGTCCTTTGATTTATAAACGGAATGTTTGCGGTCTTTAACGATTAGCCATTTAAAACGTGGATTATTTTTGAATGAGCGATTTAATGAATTAAAACCTTGAGCAAGGGTTACGTCAGAATCTTTATCGCCTTGAATATAATAAACTTTAGCGTTGCTATTTTTGAGAATCGCTGAAGATTTAAGGCTGCCATATTTTGGGCAAAGAGATTTCAAAGCCAACCACATAAATGGTTTTAGCAAAACCTTCATCGGCTTAGAGAATTTTTCTAAGGTAATATCGAGTGGGTCATTAAAACCCGCTATATCAACTACTTTTTCAATATGGTATTCATTTTTTGAGGCTAATGCTGCACCATACCCTCCCCAAGAATGACCAATAGCATATCTTTTTAATCCTTTAGCCTTTGGGTCAGTATCAAGCCATTTGAAAAAGTATTCTTGATCGATTGCTGTATGTTCCAAGGAACAAATTTGATTTCCTTCGGATTCCATACATCCCGTATTGTCGTAAGCGTAAACGAGATACCCATTTTCAGCCAATAAAGAAATGGTCTTTATATATGACGCACGGCCATCTCCTAAACCGTGAAAAAATACAATAACCCCTTTAAAACCCCCATCTTTTTTAAAATAACGTGAGCCAGAAAGACTCCATCCGTGTTGAGTTTTAAAAATAAATCTTTCTTCTTTTAAGCCTAAATCTGATGCATGGTAATAAGGCAATGTTGGGTAGCCATCATAACGATGTCCAAAAACTTTTTTAAGGGCGCATCTAAGGAAGCACATTTCTATTTCCTTCTTCCATGCCAAAGTTCAAAGAGGGCCGTAAGATATTTATGGTTTGCTAAAGCGACAAGGGCTAAAGCTTGTTTATCGCTGACTCCACCCATGCATGCACAACGTATAGGTGTTTCCATCAAAGAAGAAACCATCTTTTCCATTCCTTTTTCATTGATGGCTTGAGTAGCAAATCTCTTTTTGAATTCTTTTATGATAATCTTGCCAATTTTCGTATCAGCAATTTCGCCAAAGGTTGAATTTATTGTGATCTTTCTATCTCTATTCGGAAGATCATTAACGTAATCTCTTCCGAGTAAGTAGGCAAATTCATCATCAACCAATGAGAATGGTCTTCTTTGAGAGAGATTGTAATAATTAGGCAAATGGAATATTTCGGATTTAGCTTTAAAATCGCTCTTTACGTGAATTTTTACGCTTAATCTTATATCTTCGGATGAAGCGCCTACTTCAAGAAGATAATCTCCATCTTCGACAGCAAATCTATTTCTTTCCGTCGACCAAATGGCGAAGTCATCGTAATCAAGCGTTAATTTAATGCTCTTTCCCGCCCAGGCTTTGATGGCGATTTTATCAAACGCTTTTAAAACGCGCTTAGGCTGATAAATTTCTGAATTCAACGGGGAAACGTAGAGTTGCACTATTTCTTCACCATTTCTTCCGCCCATATTGATGACATCGAAGGTAACATTTATTTGCTTGCCATCTTCGAGATTTTTGCATGATACATTAAGGTTTTTGTAATCATATTTTGTATAGGAAATGCCATAGCCAAATGGGAATTGAACTTTCTTTTGCGCTGTTAGATAGTAACGATATCCAACAAAAATACTTTCTTTATAGAGGGAAAAATCATTGTTTCCTGGGTAGAAAGTTGAAGAAGGCACGTCTAAATAGCGAATAGGCCAGCTTTCGGCCAATTTGCCTGAAGGATTAACTTCACCTAGGATGATATTTGACAAGGCTTCCGACCCGCCTTCGCCATAAAGATAAGTAATTAAAAGGGCTTTTGCGCGGGAAATCGCTGAAAGTTCAATAGGCGATCCAGAGCAAAGAACAACTATGACGTTATCGTTAATGGCCGAAATGTTTTCAAATAAAGTATATTGCTCGGTAGGCAAACGCATATTTTCTTTGTCGTATCCTTCTGATTCATCGATTTCTGGAACGCCAAGGAAAAGAATTACTTTTTTATGCGTTGAGGCGAGGTCGCAAGCATCGAAATTCATAGCTTTTTTAGTATCATCGCTAATTTCATCAAGCGAATAGCCAGGTTCAAAAGGGACAGGCGTGTTTCGACCTTCATTTATCACGTCAAGGAAAGAAAGAGCATTCTTTGTTTCAACGTGTGAAGAGCCACCAGCCTGAATGCGAGGTTCTTTAGCAAAAGCGCCAATAACGCATACATCATCGTAGTTAGCTAAAGGAAGAATGCCATCGTTTTGCGTTAAAACGATTGATTTTTCAGCCATCTTAATTGCTAAAGCGTGGTTTTCTTCGCTGTTGGCTTTCTCTCCCATTTTTGTTTTAGAACATTTATTGATGAGATTGATGATTCTTGAAGCAGAATCACGCACGTCGCTCATTGGCAATTGATGACGCTTAACGGCTTTAAAAAGGACTTTGTTACGTTCTTTATAATCAAAGCAAGGCATTTCTAAGTCTAAGCCGTTTTTATGTGAATCAACGATTTTATCTACTGCTCCCCAATCGGAAACGACAACTCCATCGTATTTCCATTCGCCTTTGAGGATATCTTTTAAAAGATAGCTATTTGATGTTCCGTGGAAACCGTTGATAAGGTTATAAGAAGCCATCACCATCCAAGGGTTTGCTTCATCAACAACTATTTCAAAAGGTTTTAAATAAAGTTCGTGGAGAGCTCTTGCATCAACTTCAGCTGTGTATGTAAAACGTCTTGTTTCTTGGTTATTCAGAGCATAATGTTTTAAGCAAGTTCCCACTCCCTCATTTTGACAACCATTAATAAATCCTGATGCCATTTTTGCAGAAAGGATTGGATCTTCAGAGAGATATTCAAAATTTCTTCCGCAAAGAGGATTGCGTTTGATATTAACTCCTGGAGCAAGAATGACGTTAGTATTATGGGCTTTGCATTCGTTAGCAATGGCTTTGCCAAATTCTTCCATTAAGGAAGGATCCCAAGAGCAAGCATTTAAAGCAGCAGAAGGAAAACATGTTGCTAAAAAAGTATCGTTTTGAATGTCTTCCCTAGCTTTATCTTCAGGCGTTTCAGCAGGCTTTCTTAAGCCGGCAGGGCCATCATTCATCGTTATCGAAGGTATATTGAATTTAGCTATTTCATGGGTTTGCCAATTTCCTTTACCAGACAAAAGAGTTATTCTCTTTTTCAAAGGAAGATTGACAACATCGTTTTTGTATTTGCTCTTCTTCATAATGATTCTCCAGCCTCAATATTATTATTTTACAAATTTGGATCTTTATTAGCAAAAGAAAGGCTATTAATAGCCTTAATTATGTCTTGTATCGTCATTGAAACATTCGCAAAATCTTGCAAAGAATGATTCGGGTTCATGAGTTTTTTCTAGGTGGGCCAATGATCCAATCTTATTTGCCCTAAATGACGCTATTCCTTCTTCTCTTTCTTCACTTACAAACTCCGTTACAGAGGAAGGTAGCAAAACCATATTTTGCCAGATAGAGTATGGGGAGCAGTTCATTAAGTGAGACATGATAACTGAAGCAACGCCAAAATGGCAAAATAAGACAATAGTTTTATGATTGGAATCATTTACTTTATAGCTAAAACCATTCCTTTGATAACCGCGTTTTGCTAAAACATCATCGAATTCTTTTATGACTTTATCATATTCATCTAAGATAGTCGCACCGGTTTCGTTGACTAATTTTGCATCACGCCAATTTGAAGAATAAAGAATTTTCTCTTCTTCAACGACACTTGGAAGAAGATCCCAGCAGCTCCAAAAAGAATTATCTCTTTCCTTTCTTCTAACCTTGCCTTGAAATTCAACTAGCCAAGGGCAAAATGTCGTTGGAGTTTCTAAGTAGTTATTAGAAGTTGCAAGCTCGAAAGTTTTCTTTGCTCTTCCTAATGGTGATACATAGAAATGCTCGATCGATGGATAATGCTCTTTTAAATAGGTAGAAAGAAGAGTTGCCTCTCTTACCCCTTTTTCGGTTAATGAATCATGCTCATAATCAGGTTCGGCGTGTCTGATAATTATTATCTTCATTGAATTTCCTCCATCTCCAAATAGGAATCTACGACTTCCCAGAAATGTTCATCGTTAACGTATTTTATTTCTTTTTCTCCATCTTCATGGACAAGCTCAGCATGAGCCAAAGATACATCGGTCATCCTTATTTTAGGCGGTTTTGATGGTGATTTAATGGCGTTTTCGAAGAGAAATTCATATTTTTCCTCATTAAAAGGCAATTTTTTAATGAATATATCGTTTTTATCGTTGATATTTTCTTTTATAAAGCATGCTTC
>CAVKAU010000012.1:0-7200 GCA_963654035.1 bacterium
TGGCACAGGAAACGCTTATAACTGCTCTTATCCATATATCATTCAAGCTAACTACCGTGCTGGTTTCTTCACACATTATGCTGGACAAGGAACTTTAAAGAGTGCCGTTATCAAGCGTCATAATGAAGAAGTGGATCTTGCCTTAGAAAGAACTATGGCTTCTTATTCAAAGGTTGGTGAAGATATTCTTCTTACCACGAATGAATTTGACGTTGTCTTCTCTGATTTAACGGTTAAGATGAGATCGAAATATCTCTTCAAGAAAGGAACGGGCGAAATCATCACGACAAGAGAGATTCTCTCTCCTCTTGATGAAGAAGGAATCGAAATCGAAGATTATCTTGTTGGATGCTATGGCATTGATGAATATTCTGATGATATGACTGGCGTTACTCTCGAAGTAGAAGGAAAAGATACCGAGAAGATTGAATATGCCTATAAGATGAGAAATACTGAAAAAGAGGAAGGCATTGCAAGAGCCATCATCCCTCAAGTAAATACAATCGTGGAAATGGGCTCATCCGATAAAGATTTTGCCGGACGCGTTGAAGAAGGAATTGCCTTCTCGCCAATGTTCCGTCTTAGTATCAAGAAGAAATTCACAAAGGAAGGAGAATTAAGCTCATGGCTCAAAGTAAAAAAGGTGCACTAAATTATCGTTGCCCGCAATGTTTCATGCGCGATATCGACATAGATATGTTCTATGACGAAGAAAAGAAAGAATATTATTGCATTCGTTGCTGTTTCCATGGAGACGAAAAGAAAGTCAAAGAATGGAATCAAATGATAAAACTCAAATACGGTCATATCGTTGATCGCATAACTTCGTTAAATGAAGATAACGAGCCAATCAGCTGGCATCCATACAAAAAAGGAGAATTATAATGTTTTTAGGAATTGACGCTTCAACACAAGTTGAAGTTGATGCTAAAAATCCTCATTATTATTACAACGGAGAAGAAGTCGATCCATGGCTTTTCCTTCATAAACATAATGACGTTAAGTCGATGCGTCTTCGTCTTTGGATCGATCCGTATGATGAAAAAGGCAAGCCATATGGCGGAGGAACGGTTGATTTCCCAACGTGGATAAAACTTGCCAAACGCGCAAAAGAAGACGGATACAATATTTTATTAGATATTCACTATTCCGATTTCTGGTGCGATCCAGGCAAGCAATTGATGCCTAAGTCCTGGAGAGGCCTTAATGTCGATGAAGTTGCTTTAAAGGTTTACGAATATACAAAGAAAACCATTCTTGATATCAAGAAAGAAGGAATTGAATTGCCGTATATCCAAATTGGCAACGAAATTACCAACGGCATGCTTTGGCCATTAGGACAACTAGGTGAAAGAGGAGAAGACGGCCTTCGTTCAAATTATGACAATCTTGCTTTATTCCTTAGGAATGGTATCAAAGGCGCTAGGGAAGTATCCCCTGAAAGCAAACTCATAATCCACTTAGAGAAGAGCTATGACGTTCCTCTCCATGAAGAATATTTCCGTGAAATAATAAAACGCGGGGTTGAATTTGATATCATTGGCTTATCTTATTACCCTTATTGGCATGGAACCTTCCCAATGTTCTTCAAGAACGTTGATAACCTTAAGGCCAAATTCAACAAACCCATTTGGATTGTTGAAACTGGATACGGTTTCACGATGGCTCCATTTGTTGATAATGGCAATTATGGCGATAATCTAATCTCTGAAAAATTTTTCGAGCAAGATAATGTCTACCGCCCATATCCTTTATCTTTAGAAGGCCAAAAAGATTTCCTTACAAACCTAATCAAACTTTCGAAAGAGCACGAAATTGGTGCGATTTATTATTGGGAACCTTTCTGGTTACCATTACCAGGCTTATGCTGGGCCACATATGAAGGCGAAACCTATACTGGCGAAACAAATAAGCCAACGCATAATGAATGGGCTAATCAATGCTTATTTGATTATGAAGGAAACGCTACTCCAGGTTTAGATGCCTATAAGCTCTAATAACGATAAAATAAAAGAGTCTCCTATCGTTTGATGGGAGACTTTTAATTATATAGGTATCTGTTAGAACATAGGATTAATATAATTCCTAAGGAATAGATGAAACAATATTCAACTTTCCTAATTTTAAGTGGCTTTTAGATATGATTTTTGAATATTTGAATTTTTGAAAATTGTCTAATTATATTATTCAACAATGATTCCAGCGTGTCTCTTTAATGTTAGTTTGCCATCCTTCAATGAAACATCACCAATTGAATATGTTATTTTTGCATCTGCAGAAACATCAAATGTTTGATCTTCATCGAGAATATTGATTGCAACAAGCGTCTTGCCACGCTTATAAGCTATTTTATTGTCGAGCAATTCAAATTCATCTGAACGCAATTCATCGCTATTTTTACGAATTTCGATAAGCGAATGAATGACGTTCCACAATGAGTTTTTGTCTTTGATTTCTTCTTCGACGGTTGAATCAGCTTCATTTGTCGGTAAGAATGTTTTGTCTGCTACCGAAAAGCCTGCGTTCTTTTCCTTGTTCCATCTCATTGGCGTTCTTGAGCCAGTTCTTTGGAAACCGCCTTCAAAGGAAGGCAAGGACAAATCTGCATGCATGCCTATTTCATCACCATAATAGATATAAGGTACGCCTGGCATTGTTAACAAGAAGAGATATGCCAACTTCAATTCTTCGATGTTTAAGAAATTTGCAATACGAGTTGTATCGTGGTTACCAGAAATAAATGATATACGTCCTTGCTTGTTTTTCTTCCAAGAGGAAATCCAGTAGTTGAAATTTTCAAGGAAAAGAGAATACAGTTCTTCGTTATATTTATGGAAGAGAGGAGACTCAAATCCGTCTTCTTTTTGCCTCCAAAGGCGATGAGTGCAATTCGTTTGCCAATCAAGGCAGAAATCTGAATCAAAACCGGCTTTGAGCGATTCATGAGGCAAAGACCATTCAGATGTCATATAAAATTCTTTTGTTCCGTCTTTTCTTAAATCCGAACGTATTTCTTGCCATAACTCAACCGTTCCGTCCTTATCTTTAGTGTCGTTTTTAACTAATGAGTCTGCCATATCCACGCGGAACCCATCTATATCGTAGGAAAGCCAATATTTCATAATGGATTCAAGATATTCTTTTCCTTGTTTAGTTTCTTTATAGCTTTTTTGCCATGAAGGATATTCGATTTTGTTAAATCCATAGTTTATTGCCGGCTGATGGGCGAAGAAATTAACCATGTAGCAGCCGTTTCTATCGTAGCATCCAGATATCAAGCGATAGCCATTTTCTAAAGCCCATGGATTATCGTTCCAAATGAAAAGATCATAATATTCATTAGGCGTATTTTCGGCTGAACGCAAAAACTCTTTGTTTTCAATTGACATGTGCCCTGGAACTAGATCAAGAAAAAGTCTCATTCCGCGATCATGCATCTCATTGATAAGTTTTTTTAAATCTTCGTTAGTGCCAAATCTTGAAGAGACTTTATATTGGTCGCGGACGTCATAGCCACCATCTTTGAATGGGGAATCGTAAATCGGGTTAAGCCATATGGCGTTGCAGCCTAATTGCTGTATGTAGTCCAACTTGGAAATGATTCCGTTTAAATCGCCAAAGCCATCTCCGTTTGTATCAAGAAAAGAATTAGGATAAATTTCATAAAAAATGCAGTCTTTGAATTCAGGTAATTTTTTCATTATTTATTTCCTCGTTGGCAAAATATTAAAACATTAATGTTTTACTTTCAACGATAAGTTTGTTGCTTTATTGGAAGATTTTTCACTTGACTTGCAAGAATAGTGAAAAATTAAATATTACAATCGGAATTACCTATGTTTTTCAAATGGTTTTTTTGAAAAATGACTTAGGTTTGTTATTTTGACTATCCCAAAGCCCTTATTAGTGCTAAAATTCAATATTGCCGTGTGATGGCAGGCATTTAAAGGAAAATCTTGGTGTATGAAAAAGTATCTTGATGGATTCTCAATCGATAAGAAAACCATTAACTATAAGCCAAAACGTTTGTATCAGTTTATCAAAAGATCGTTCGACATATTATCAAGCGCCTGTTTCTTATTAGTCTTTGGTTGGCTCATTCTTATTTTGATGCTAATTAAGCTGTTAGAGGATATTGGTGGAAAATCGTATAAGCTTGATATCATTGAAAACGAGAATGGCAAATACCTTTCGAAAAGTGGCAAGCGATATGATTGCAAAGTAAGCAAAGATCCAAATGGTGAAAAAGATCCAACCGTTCAAGGAGCCATCTATACGTTTGTAAGAGTCGGCAAAAACGGAAGGTTACTTAAATTCCACAAAATTAGATCAATGTGTCCTGGCGCTGAAAAAATGAAAGCAAAGCTTCTTGAATATGGAATCAACGAAGCTGATGATCCAGCTTTCAAATTAAAAGATGACCCACGTATTACTAAATTCGGAAGATTCTTAAGACATACATCATTGGATGAGCTTCCGCAAATATGGGATATCTTCATTGGCAGACTTTCAGTTATTGGGCCTCGTCCTCCAATACCTGAGGAAGTAAAACAATATAACGATAAGAATAAGCAAAGACTTCTAGTTAAAGGCGGACTCTTATGCACTTGGCAAATTACTAAGAATCGTAATCAATTGACCTTTGATGAGTGGATGGACTTAGATCTTAAATATATCGAAGAGCGTTCCTTATGGCTTGATACAAAAATTCTATTCAAAGCAGTAATCTTCGTTCTTACTGATCATAGTGGCGAATAATAAACTTGGAAAATCCAAAAATCCCTATTGGAACCCAAGTTTTTTCTTTAGGCGATGCTATTTAAGATCGTCTCACAAGTCGTTAGATATTCACGAGATTTAGGCTCTAAAACATAAGTGGTTTTAACGCCATGTAGTGGATTTAAATAGTAAGGATATTTCTCAAGGAAATCACTTAGAAGAATTTTCTTTTCATCATCTTCATAATAATATTCGCCATTCTTTGCGTTTTCTTCAAAAGAAGATATGACACATTTTAATGTTGGTGAGTAGCCAATTGACCTAGCATTTTGATATGCGACATCTTTTCTTAACATAAAGTCGATGAATTTATTTGCTAATTCATAATTTTGGGTTGTGGATGGAATAACCATCGAATCAAAGAAAGCGGCCGTGTTTGTTGGAACATAAATATCGAAGTTAACGTCTTTGATTGTTGATTCCGAATAAGAGAGATATAGAGCGTCAAAGAAATCACCAGATTGGGTGTAGCAGAAGTCTAGTGAGGAATTGGCGACATTTCTCTTTAACGAATCGTTACCGAATTCGTTAAATTTATTTTTCTTTAATGCGGCAATGCAATCATTCTTTATTTCATTAGACAAATCATTTTCCTTTTTTCCGTCATAAGAGGTGATATTTGGATCATAGCCTTGGCCCATAAGATAAGAAGAAAGAATCCATCTAGCTGAGTCATACATGCCTATTTTGACATCAAAAGAGAATTCTTCTCTATTCCACAAGGCTTCAAAACCTTTATCTTTGATGACTTTTTCCGTCTCGGAATTATTTTTTGAATATAGTAAGGAATAACTCCCCCAAAAATAAGGCATAAAATAGGAAGAGAACTCATCCCCATTATCATCAACCATATATTCCTTGATAATCGAAGAAAGACCATCAGAAAATATCGTTTTGTAATTATTTAGATTAGGGTATGAGGAATTGCTTATGTCTAGTTGAAGCAAATATCCTTCGTTATATAGCTGATGAACAGTGTAATCACCAGGTATAGCAACATCATATGATGTGGTTTTGCTAGTGATTTTTTGATACATTGCTTCTGACGAGGTAACATCTTCCTCAACGACTTGGCAATTGAACTCTTTTTCGAAAAGGGAGACTAGATCTTTATCAATATATTCACCCCAGTTAAGTAAATAAAGGATGGTTGAAGGGGTTGCTAAAAAGATGATTCCAAATGTCGTAAAGGAAAGAAGGAAAACCATTGAGAAAATAAGAACTTTTTTCATTTTGCTTTGGCTCCTTTCTTTTTTGCGTCATGCATCGAATAGATAAAAACGATTAGAAGAGTCACGAAGGTAAGCAAAGCGTTAAAAGCGTAGCTTCCGGCAGAGAAATTCTTTTTCGTATATGAAGAATAAACATAATTAGAAAAGTTCGAGAATCCATTCCCTTGCGTGTAGAAAGAAATGACAAAATCATCGATAGATAAGGTGAAAGCGATAAGTGCACCAGCTAAAATCGCTGTAGAAAGAGAAGGGATAACTGCTTTAAACAAAGCTTTTAGTGGGCCACATCCAAGGTCTCTAGCGGCCTCATATAAAGAATCGTCTGTTTGCTCTAACTTTGGTAATATCATCATGATGACATAAGGAATGGTAAAGAAGACGTGAGCAATAAGCATTGTAGTAAAGCCAAATATATTCGGAATTAATGGCTTTAGCAAAGAAAAGATAATCATAATCGAAATGCCAGTGACGATTTCTGAATTCAACATTGGGATCTCATTTAATAAATCCATTGCCTTTCTTGCTTTTTTATCCAATGCATTGATACCAATAGAAGCAAATAAGCCAGCGATCGTTGCGATGAATGTAGCCCAGAAAGATACCAAGAGAGAATCAATTATCGAAGTGGCTAACTGCCTATTTGTAAATATCTCTTTGAAGTTATCAAACGTAAATCCTCCCCAAGCCAGCGGGGTCAAAGAATTTGCCGAAGCGTTAAATGACTGATAAACGATTACGAAAACTGGCACATACATCAAAGAGAAGACAATCAAAACAAAGATGATTTTGAAAATACTGAATAACGTGTGTTTCCAAGGATGTTTTTCTAACATGTTATTTTTCCTCTTTCTTCTTTTTAACTAAGCCAAAAAGAACAACAATTCCGATAATGATGATGCTAAGAAGAATGCTGAGTAAAGAGCCGAAATTGTAATTGTTTTTCTCAAATACTGATTGAATCAAGTTCCCAATCAGTCTGATTTTTCCTTGACCGATGGTTTGAGAGATCGCAAACCCTGTTGCGGCTGGAAGAAAAACCATGATAACACCAGATCCTACACCAGACAAAGAAAGTGGCAAGGTGACTTTGAAAAAGGTTTTTATAGGTGTAACGCCTAAATCTTTTGACGCTTCGATAACTGATCTGTCCATTTTCTCTAAGACTGTGTAGATGGGGAATATCATAAAT
>CAVKAU010000013.1:0-3630 GCA_963654035.1 bacterium
ATTGATAGCCGCGCCATATTCCCATTCGCCAATGCCTGCGGACATCATAAGCTTGCCTTTTCTTGATACACGGGTAGGGTTTTTCTCATCGATGCCATAAAGGTATCCTTCAACTTCTACGGTGCTAGATTTGGTTGTATAGCAATCCTTTATGGAAGCAAGCTTTTCATAATTGCCTTTTTGATAAATCTTTTGATGCTCGATTCTTTCGTTTTCAGCACGGATGGCATTTAAGTAAGATTCTTCCGTCGCCTTGATTTCTTCTTGAAGATAATCGTTAGAAAGATAATTTGCTTCGATCTCTTCGCTAGAAAGGTTTTCTTTTTCTTCGTCTTCCTCATCTTCCTCTTCATCGACCTCTTCTTTTATTGATGCAGGGGTCTCTTCTTTTGGGGTTGAGGAAACTTTTATTTCAGAAGTTTCTTCTTTCTTTTTAAGAGGCTCTTTTGTTGTTAGGAGTTCGAAATCATAATTAAGGAAAGATAGATAAGAATTAAATTCATCAATCATTTTTCCAAACTTTTCCGAATCGTTTTTTGGTTCAAGAATATAAATCTTCTTGCCTTCGCCATTAAATAATGGGGTTGAGGAAAAAGAAAGATAATGGCTTAGAAGATAATTGTTGAATAAATTCTCTACATCTTCAAAGGATGGGCTTTTTTCATATTCAAATGAAATGGAATATTGGTATGGTATGTTTGCAAGATGCTCAACGAACTCACTAATGAGTTCATAATCCCATGGCGATTCTTTTTTTATGACCATCTTAATGGAATTCGTCTCATCACGCTTGACGGAAACGAAGTCCATATCGTAACGATAGGATTCCTCGATCTTAATTGAATCTAGGAACCTTTGCATTTTTTGATTTTTCATATTAGAAAAGCCCCAGTATGTCTTTGATTATGATGGCAACGCCAAATAAGAGGAGGAGCCCTACGCCAATAAGGGAGACGACATTTTTAACTTTGTCATTTATTTTTCGGTGAAGGACCGCTTCAACGAATGTGACGAGTAGTTGCCATCCATCAAGTCCTGGGAATGGCAATAAATTAAGGACGCCAAGGTTAAGAGAAAGGAATCCGCCATATAGGAAGAACGTCCTTCCCCAGCCGATTTGTGTTGAAGACATTGAAAGGACGGAGCCCATTGCTACGACAGAGCCGACATTAGAAAAATTAAAGGAGAAAATGGCGGCAAGGCCTTGGCCAATCATCACAAAGAAATTCGAAAAATAAGCGCAGCCATTAAGCAATCTTTTGCCAAATGGGGCCCAATATTCATAAGCATTAACCGATAATGTATCGTCGCTTGAATATTTCTCTCCTCCCTTTAAAAGGAAATTCTTAACATTATTCTTAGAAGATTTAAATTGCTCTCTTGTTGGTGAAGAGGCGTATGAGGAACATTCAAGAAAGGTAAGATGAATTGTTGCAGTTTCGTTTTCCTTTAACGTGTATGAATTATTTTTATCCGGGTAAGCCGTAACGCCTAATTCTTTTTGAATGCCAGTAGGAAAGAATCCGGTCTTTTGCTCGTAGAATGTAACGCAAGAAACAAGATCATTAGAGGAAACAACCGATTCGAAAGCGAATACCGCGCAATAGTTTTTATCGCCGATTGTCGCATTGGAATCAAGCAAATAGCCATATTGATTATTGTTATCATCAGCAACAACATCTAAGGCTAAAAGCTTATTTGTATCACAATCTAAAAGTTCGCCATTAACGCTGCCATTAATCCAAAAACAATATTGTTTTGCAGTCGCGCTTTCCGTATCTGTTGAATCAACATAGACAAGGTTGTTAGTTAAACCAGTATCAACGTATGAACCAGTATAGTATGAAGGGAAACAAACGGAATAGACCATGCAAAAAAGGAAGGCCAAGAAGAAATTAACGACAACGCCTGCGACCATTACCAAGGCTCTTTTCCATGGTTTGATTCCTTCGAGAGATCTTTCTGCTGGAACATTTTTCCCTGAAGGGAGCTCAACTCCTTCAGTATACATAGAAACGTATCCGCCAAGAGGCAAGGCTCTAATAGAAAAAGCAGTCTCCCCGCCTTTTCTTGTTTTAGAGAAAAGCTTTGGTCCGAAGCCAATCGAATATTCAAGGCAATAAACGTTAAAGGCCTTAGCCACAGTTAAGTGGCCAAGCTCATGCATGCCAACTAAAATTCCAAGCATGACAATCAATATGACGATTGTGATAAATATTTGCATCTTACTTCCTCCCGTACTTTTCTTTTACGAATGTCCTAACATAAAAATCCATCGAACGAATATCGCGAATCGTTGGATCTTTTTTGTTTGGAAAATGACTTAGGCATTTTTCGACGATGGTTTCAATCGAAAGGAAAGGAATTTTCCCATCTAAGAAAAGATATACCGCTTCTTCATTGGCCGCATTTAATACGGTAGGCATTAATCCGCCTTCTTTTAAAGCGCTAAGAGCAACATTTACTGCCGGATATCTTTCTGGATTAAATTTATGGAACGTGAAATTCCCAAAATCCCCTATATTTCTCTTATGAAATACTTCGAATTTGTTCTTCCCCTCATATAAGGCATATTCAATTGGACCATGCATGTCTGGCTTACACACATCAGCATAATAAGTTCCATCTTTCATAAGCAAAGCCGAATGAACGTAACTTTCATCGTGCATCAAAACTTCGATTTTGTTTATAGGGAAATGAAATAGTTGATATGCTTCAATGACTTCAAAGCCCTTATTGAACATCGTAGCGGAATCAATCGTGATTTTCTTTCCCATTGACCAGGTTGGATGTCTTAAAGCGTCATCAACTGTCACATGCTCAAGTTCTTTTCTTGAAAGTTTTCTAAAGGATCCGCCTGAAGCCGTGATAACTAATTTATCAACATCTTCTCTTTTTACTTTTGAAAGGCATTTAGCAAGAGCGACGTGTTCGGAATCGATTGGATAAAGTTTTCCGTGTCCTTCATTTAATAGTTTGTTTATCTTATCTCCACCAACAACAAGTGATTCCTTGTTTGCAAGGCAAAGAATTTTATCGTTGGTCAAGGAGACGATTGATGGCATTAAGCCAGCAAAACCGACTAAGGCGTTAATAACCATGTCTGGATTAGATTCGTTAATGAGTTCTAAAAGACCTTCATCCCCGGAATATGTATGTTCAACATCAAATAAAGACTTATTTTCTTCATCTTTTACACAAAGAAATTTGATCGAAGGGAATCTTTTAACGATTTCTTGCCCTTTAACAATATTTCTTCCGATTGAAATACCAACCAACTCAAAAGAAGACGGATCTTTTTCTAATATGTCTAAAACCTGACCGCCGATATTTCCCGAGGCACCTAATAGCAAAACTTTTCTCATAACAGAATATTATAACCATGGGAGAGGAAAACAACGATGATAGAAACGCCAACCATCGCAAATATCGAAGAATCGATACGATCAAGGACTCCACCATGTCCCCTTAAAATATTTCCGAAATCCTTAATGCCGAAATGACGTTTGATTAAGGAGAAAGAAAGGTCGCCTAAATCGCCAAGCAAAGGAATGATTAAGCTAAGAATTAGAATTCGATACCAATGAGTTGAATCTAAATATGGTAGCATCGGCGATTTTCCAAATGCGC
>CAVKAU010000014.1:0-3552 GCA_963654035.1 bacterium
GATGAAATTAACATCCTATGGTTCTTTATTTTCCTATATTTGGAAAGAAAAATGAATGATTTTTATAAACTGTTACAAAAAATAATCGTTATTTCCAAAATTCATTCTTCTTTTCTCTTTGGAGAAGGCAAGATGATATGTCTTTGGCATTTTTGCCATTACAGATGATTTCATAAACGCCATAGATTATTGGCATATCAATTGAATGTTTGTCACAAAGTTGCTTAGCCGCTTTTAAGGAATTGATTCCTTCAACGACCATTCCAACCTTTTCTTTAGCTTGGGCTACGCTAAATCCTTGGCCAATATAGTAACCGGCTTGGTTATTTCTTGAATGTTTGCTTGTACAAGTGACAATCAAATCACCAATGCCGGCTAATCCTGAAAAAGTTGAAGGAGAGCAGCCCATTGCTAAGCCAAGTTTAGCAAGTTCATGCACTCCCCTAGTTATTAGAGCAGCTTTGGCATTGTCTCCATACCCCAAACCATCAGAAATACCACATGCTATAGCTATGATATTTTTAAAAGCTCCGCAAAGCTCGCATCCTTTTCGATCTTCGTTTGTATATACACGGAAAATTTCTGAATGGAAGATTTGCTGTGCTTCTTTAGCTTTATCTAAATCATTGCACGCAGCAACAATGCATGTTGGAAGAGAGATAGAAACTTCTTCGGCGTGACTTGGGCCAGTAAGAGCAACCGCTTCATTATTTATGTTCAAGACTTCTTCAATTATTTCCGATGTCGTAAGCAAGGAGTTTTCTTCAATTCCCTTAGCTAAATCAACGATTAGCTGATTTTTATAATATGGTTTTATCTTCTTTGCCGTATCTCTAATATATGATGATGGAGTAGCGAACACTATAACTTCAGAATCTTTTAGGCATTCTTCAAGATTTGCCGAAAATTTAATCTTGGAAGACAAAATCACATTGGGGAGATTTTTATGCGTGTGAGTCTCGTTTAGCCTTTTAGCCTCTTCTTCCCTATGAGAATAACAAAATACATCATAGTTCTTATTTGCCAAAAGATTACAGATTGCACTTCCCCATGTTCCGCTTCCTAAAACACATATCTTCATAAAACAACCTCCTTTCTATTCTAAACTAAAATCCGAAAAAGAGTGCAAAACTCCTATAGATGATTTTAATTTCGCTAAAACCAATCCGGATTTTTGAAAGACGCAGTCATTAGCGAAAACAATTTGAAAAAAATAAGAAGCACTATCACTCATTTTTTGCATAAAATCTTATCCCATTCGTCTACAAAACCTAATTTTTTAATATCTACATATCTTCTATATTTAAAAAATATAACTTTCAATCTTATGACAAATCTATGGATATCGTGTTTTGAATTCATCAAATTGCAAAGTGCATAAATCAAGCAAAACGGTGTGTCAGTTGAATTTGTTGGTATCACAAAACCATATTTAGCTAAGTAAAGAGTATCCTCTTTAGAAAACGCAATATTATATGGATAACGTTTTCCATAAAGTCTGCCATGATGCGCGCAAATGTTTCTCAAATTGCACACCATTTGCAAATTATTTGAATATACGCATTCATTGCACTTAAGCTCGTAATCAGGTGATTTTGCAATGGCTTTTAAAATGTGGCTTAAGATTTGCGAACATTTTTGAAACCGTTCCGAATGTTAACACCTCTACGATTGCCCAAATAGGAATTGCTTCTCCTTTAAAACGTTTAATGATTGGATTCTTTGCATCATGTTTAATCTCCCCATGGACCTTATCCATAAATTGGCTGTGGTAATGAGAATTAATAAAATAGGAAGAATCTGAATAAGATGTAGGAAAAGAAACTTTCGCTAAGTTATAGGCAATGCGCGTTTTAGAAGCGATTTCAACTCTTCCTAAATATTCAGTTAAAATAGTTCGTAGTTGTTCGTCAAAACGATAAATTTTCATAAGTTTCTTCATTGAAAGCCCTTCGACGAAGTCGTCCGTTCCTGGTTTGGTAAACATCTTAAAATAACCACTTAAACGATAATAGTTTTCCGTTTTTAGTATTTCTTTAGCTTCAGTTTCTGACTTAAAATGCAAGTGTCTTGTTTTCAAAAGCTTTAATTGATCGTCAAACGACAAAAAAGATTTCATTAATAAGGCCCCCCTCAATAAAAAAGGCCCGAATGTTGCGCATTGTAAAGAGGCGTTTCGGGATCTGTTAAGTATATTATATCGTTTTTAAACAACAAGTAAATGACATTTAATTTATTCTACGGCTTTCATGAATGTAAGCATTAAGAATAGTCTATAGCGAAAAAGACTTATTTATCCTACTATCTTGATAAATAATTGGACACGTATCCGTAAGCTTTCGATTGGATGCAATTAAACGTATTTGTTGCCTCAAAAGCTTCTTTAATCTCATCATAGGTTGCAGTAGCTAGATTGACTTTTGTCTTCCCGTCCCAAAGATTAAGACATTCAGTGTAAAGTGACCAGGTAGTATCCCACCAGCCAGTAACCGCTGCTTTATAAGTCCACATCGTCCAAGAATAGCCTCTTCTTTCGTAGAGTTCTAATTGACTCTTCCAAGCATCTTCATCTTCAAAGAAAGTAAATTCTGAAACTGAATATGGGACGTCATATTCATGCCCCCAAATGTGAATTTCATGATATGAGTTAAATAGCCAATATGGGATTTGATCATGTTTCCAATTATATAAATGAGTGTCGTATTGAATATTTTCCCATCCATATTTTTCTGGATCAGAAAAGCAATCGTAGGACCAAACACCCTCAATATTGATTACATGCTCATCGCCAGTAGAGCGTATTCCTTGATAAATCTTATCAAAGACAGGTCCACAGACTTCCGGGACTGTGCCAGCGTTTTTATCGTTGTAATAGGCGCATGGTTCATTAAGCAAATCATATGTGGCAATACTTTTGCCTAAATCAGCTTTTGTGTAGGTATAATGCTCAGCAACAAATTCCCAAATGTCAACTGTGGCATTTTGGTAAACTTCATTTGCCCATAAATCAGCTTTGGTCATATCGCCACAATGTTCATAACCATTTTGACTTCCTGGCGCACCGTGTAAGTCTAAAACGCAATACAATTCGTATTTCTGACAGCATTCAACGAAGGAATCGATGTAGGAGAATGCTTCTTCTTCACTTTTGCGGGTGAACACATCATCGTTTTCATTAAGAATATCACGCCAATAGAAAGGAAGACGGATTGTATTGAGACCTAGTTCTTTGACATTTTTAAAATCAATTTCCGAAAACCAATTCTCACGGTAAATATCAGTTAGTTCTTTTCTTTGCGAATCTGTTAAGTTTGGATTTGAACTATATCCTTTTAACGCTTCTTCCATTGGCATTTCAGGATAGGTTGTCAAATTGTCTTTATCGATAATCAAATCGCCATTCTCATCACGACATTCACCGACTGAAAATGGTGATATCCATCCTTCGTATATTAAAAGGTTTCCAGCATTAACGCCTTGCAAAACAAGCCTATTTCCATTTGCGTCATACAAAGAATTTCCATCAGCGTACACCAAGCCATTTCTTACGCT
>CAVKAU010000015.1:0-2417 GCA_963654035.1 bacterium
ATTATGCTCTTTATTTAGCTCCGAAAGCTAAGAAAAACGGCTGCAAAGTCTCTTTTGATGTCAATTTCAGAAAAGATATTTATGCTTCCATCGATGAAGCAATCGAAAGAAGCAAAGCCATCATGAAAATTGCAGATTTTATTAAAATGTCTGATGATGAAATCGAGATTTTCGGTGAAGAATATTGTAAATCTTTGCCTTTGAATCATCGTTTATTTGTTACAAGAGGCAAAAAAGGCTCGGCGTATTATTACCAAAATGATGTCGTTGAAGCGGAAACATATCTTGTTAGCCCGATAGACACAACAGGGGCCGGTGACGCTTTTTACGGCGCTTTGCTTACAAAATTAGATAAAAATCCAAATCCAAGTTTGGACGAAATAAAAGAAATGCTAATTTTAGGTAATGCATGTGGCGCACTCGCAACCTTAGGCAAAGGGGCTATACCGCCTCTTGCAACCTTAGAAGAAGCAAAAGCATTTATTGCTAATGGTGGAAAAAGATGAAAACGGCACTAGGATTAATGTTTTTTGCAATCAGTTTAGCAACCTTAGGAGAGAAAACAAGCAATGAACTTTCTTCAACGCTAGAAATTGAATCTTCTAGTAATGGCTTTACTCTTTCTTCCGTTTCAAAAGAAGAAAATGAATCTTTTGTTTTTGATGCTTTCTTGAATTTTGAATCCGGTCAAGCTGGCGGCTTGGTTTTCGGGGCAAAAGAGAACGAACATTATTTTGTTTTCAACATGGACAGATACGAGAATAAAGTCAAATTGCTTTATTTTTCTTATGATGATGGGGCTTTAAAATCCGAAGAATTGCTTAGCGATTATTTTATTGGCAACGATAAAATGACATCTAGTGAAAAAAACATGGTCGAGCCAAAGCTTCGAAATCTCGATCAAGTTAATTTGAAAGTCATTTTAACTTATGAAAACAGCAAAGCTTATGTAGAATTTTTTGCCGACAGCATCAAGCGTTTTGGCACTGATTCAACATACGACTTAAATTCTTTGAAAGATGGAATAACATACACTGGTGGTCAACTTGGCGCTAACGTTTTCGCTGGAAAGATTAATCTTAGTGAGATAGCAATAGGGAAAAGTGATTATTCCTATTATTCTGAATTATATAGAAATCAATATCATTTCTCGCAATACGCGCATTGGAACAATGACCCAAACGGCTTAGTTTATTACAATGGGTACTATCATATTTATTTTCAAACCCACCCATTTTCCAAATACTGGTCCGACATGTATTGGGGACACGCCCGTTCAAAAGATCTCCTCCATTGGGAGAATCTTCCAATTTGCCTTTTCCCTGATGATGGAAATATGGGAGTTGGAAATGGTGATGGATATATGTGGTCAGGAACTAGCATTGTCTATCATAAAGGAGATAGCCCTTTGATAGATGAGCAAAATTGGTTTGGCGAATCTTCCGATGGCCTCATTGCCTTCCTTACACGTGATGGAAGTGGCTCACAAGACCAATTGATTGTTTCTAGCGATGATGGAGGAATGAGTTGGAGTAAAAGAAGCATTATTCCTCAAAGCATTATCGGAATAAGCGATAGAAAAGTCGATTTCCGCGACCCTAAAGTTTTTCCTGTTTCTAAAGATGGAGACAAAGCAACTCGCTGGGGCATGGGCGTCACTGGAATGGCTCAAAATAAGGTTTATTTCCTTGAATCAACGGATTTGCTCAATTGGAAATATTCTTCCTCGTTTGATTTTGAAAAGCCTGAGTGTTTTGACATATTCAGTCTTACTTGTGACGGCGAAAGCAAAGATGTCATCACGTTAAGTGGCAGAGATTACCTCCTTGGCTCTATTTCTTATACAGACAAAATCGTTTTCAAAGATTTAAACGGAATTGATATTTCAACTCTTTCCTCTTCGGAAATTGCCTCTTCAGTCATGGATTATGGCCCAGATTCATATGCGACCCAATCTTTCTTTATAGATGATGAAAGTTCAGAATATTATGGAAAGAGCGTCTCCATCAGCTGGTTTAGTGGCGTTCCTGGCGATGCTAGAAGCGTTGATTCTGGAAGTTTTGGCCAAGTAAGACATCCATGGAATGGCGGAGGAATGACAATTCCCGTATCTTATTCGCTTATTAAAGAGAATGGCGAATATCGTCTAAAAGAAACTCCAATAACCCTTAACAATGAAAAATTAAAGAAAACCAATGTTGTTTCGGAAAGTTCAATTTCTTTTGATCCAAAAACGAGCGAAAACCCGTTAAAAGACGTTAATTCGCACGTTATCGAATTATCAGCTAGCATTATAAATCCAAATAGCGAAAGTCTTTCTTTCAGAATCGACCTTTCAAGCAAGGAATATTTGGAAATTGGCTGGAATTTGAATGATGGATATTATGTTGATCGTAGCAATCTTGGCTCTGCAGGTA
>CAVKAU010000016.1:0-2234 GCA_963654035.1 bacterium
TCTTATGAGTGACCTTATCTAATGTCACAGCCATGATAACCACGCCTTGAGCAAGAGATTGTCTGTCTTCTAAGACTTCTGAGCCAACATCGCCAACGCCAATTCCGTCAATCATGATATCGCCATGAGGAATTTCGTTTGGAACCATTCTCGATCCTTTTTCGTCAAAATGGACGCAAGTGCCATTCTCAAGAAGGAAAACAGATTGGTGAGTCAATGAGCCGCCCATTTTCAAGCTAACTTCAGCATTGGTCAACAAATCTTTAAAATAGCCTTTGAGAGGAATGTAATACTTAGGGTGAAGCAGAGAAATCATCATCTTCAAATCTTCCTCAGAAGCATGCATTCTAAAGAATTGCTTTTTGCCGATATTCATGACATGGCAACCACTTCTATAAAGTTCATCTAAGGCATCTGTCGCTTCAATTTCCGTATTGTCGTTAGATGGGCAAGCCATGATGAATGTATCGGTTTCATTGAGGACAACTGGGCGAGTCGATTCGCTTTGCCCAGAAGCAAGTAAAGCAATTTTATTATAAAGTTTTGGTCCAAAACCAAGCATAAGAACAACCATATCCGTTGCTTTTACGCGGTTAATGTCTTCATTTGAAGCATAATTTTCACGTGGCAAGGCAAATTGTCCAGATTGTTGCATGGATTTTAAAATTTCTTCGGTGTCTTCGTCGAATGGAATGATTTTCTTGCGAGAGGAAACGGCCATTTGCAAAACTTCATCGATGTTATAGAAATTAGAGCTAAACATCGCCACAAAAACTCTTCCTTGCGCATCCTTTATTGGTTTTTCCATCAAAGGCGTGAGTTTGTATTTAGGGGCTGTATACCCTAATTTTCCGGCAAAAATCGATTCAGGGCACAAAACAAGAGTCTTGTCTTCGGCTATTTTAGCAATCATATTCAAATCGGTTAAATACGATGGCGAGGCATTGTTTTCGATGACAAAATCAGAAGTTATGACGATGTTTCCTAAATTAGAGGAAATAGCGATGCCGCTTGATTGAGCGACATTATGAGAAGTTTGGAAAAAAGATATTTTTCTCTTTCCAATATAAAAAGTGCAGGAAGGATTAACCACGTGAAAATCAAATTTTACTTTATCGACTTTTGCATGGCGAACAAAGTTCTTAAACATCTCTAAGGTAACCTTCGACCCATAAATCGGAGCTGGCACGTGTTGATAGACATAAGCAAGGGCACCCATTTCATCATCGTGCCCATGGGGAAGTAAATAAGCTTTGACTCTATCTTTATTGTCTTCGAGATAAGAGTAATTTGGAATAATGAAATCAATGCCAGGCATTGTCTTGTCTGGGTATCTTATTCCGCACCCAACGACATAAATTTCATCATTAATTTCGACTACAGTACAATTCTTTCCGTCTTCATCCAATCCGCCAAGAGCAAATATTTTCACTTTATCACTCATCATATAAACACCTTTCTAAAAGCAAACGCAAAAAAACATTTCTTTTTCCAAAGATTATTATAATCTTTAAGTGTACTTTTAGGAATATGAAAATAAGGAAAATGAAAAAATCCCCATCGCTGGGGATTAGATTGCTTTATTTGAGTTTTAACTCCTTGATTACAGAACCATCCTCAAGTCGCCTGATTCTAATTATGTCATCTTCAATAGTTGCATAAGATGGCTCGTTTCCGCCCTTTGGGAAGGAAGTTGAACCAGGATTCAAGAAATAGCGATCGTCTTTCTTCTCGAGAACTTGGATATGAGTGTGCCCAGAAACAAGAATGTCGCCAGGCTCATCTTTAAGCAAATCAATAGAAAAATCATCACCATGGTAAAGGTCGAAGAAATAATCCCCGAGCTTGAATCGACGAACGTCTTCTAAAGGAAACTCGAGAAGGCTTCCATCAATTCTAGAGTCGCAATTGCCACGAACACCGATGATTTTGCTAGCATATTCATTCAAGATTTTGCTAACTCCCATCGGATCGTAATCATCCGGAACGCCATTGCGAGGCCCATTATACATAAAGTCACCAAGCAAGAAAATTGTCTCAGGATCAAATTCATCGATTCTTTTTTTAAGAATAGACATTCTACTAATTCTACCATGAATGTCTGACGCAACTAAAATTTTCATCATTTTACCTCTAGCATTTCTCTTGTGCTTACAACATCAACTCCCGTGCCACAAACATTTTCGATTACAACGTCTCCAAGATGGATTGGCGCATGAAGCTGAGTGTTATTG
>CAVKAU010000017.1:0-18524 GCA_963654035.1 bacterium
CATTATTGGTGCCCCATACCTAATCCAAGGAATTCTTCGCCCAAGCTTCGAATGAGTCCTGTCAGCCAAGAATCCATAAATTGGATCATTTACGGCGTTCCATATGCCAAAGATGATCCAAACGATCATATTGAGGGTCTCGTCCAAGCCAAGTTTGTTAACAAACAAATATTGGAAAGCCGCACCCTCAGCAAATGCGCACAACAATCCTGTGCCGGCATTTGCCGCCCCAAGCCATACCGCGCTCGAGGTCTTTACTTTTTCTTCTTCCATGATATTACCTCCGGAGATTTTTATTTATGAAACTCATGCATATCTCTTCATACGCTTGAGGATTCACCTGATAAGATTGAGCATGATCTGCTCCAGGGACTAGATGAATTTCCGTATTCTCTTTTCTTGCCTCAAATATTTCTTTTCCTTCATCCGTTGGAACGAAATTGTCGTTTGCCCCATGAATGATAAGAAGAGGAATTTTGCTTTTCTTTACTTCTTCCATCGGAACAACATCTTCCATTGAAAATTTGTAAAACAATTTCAGCATCATGTTTGACCCGTGTATGAAAATTGAAGGAATATGAGCTTGTTTCATTTTGTGTAAAAGGAGCTTTCTTAATGAAGAATAGCCACAATCATCAATGATAAAATTCACCTCAGGAGAATATTGCATTGCCTCTAAGACACTTGCCCCGCCCATCGATTCACCGTGAAGGCCAATAGGTATGTCTTTTCCATAATGTTCACGGCAATAATTGACGATATTCACAATATCTTTTCCTTCTTTGTAACCCATTGTGGTGAATTTGCTTTTATTTTCGCCATGTCCTCTTTCATCATAAATAAGCGTCGAGAAACCATTCTTATAAAAGAATTGGGCATATTTAAGGGATCCTTCTCTATTCCACGTATAGCCATGGGCAATAATCATTATTCCTTTGGCATTTTCATTTTGTGAGAAATCCCCATGAATCAAAGATCCATCATCCACCTCAATTTGGATTGGTTCTCTTTTCATATAAGACATATCGGAAGGGATAAGTCCTTTATCTACATCTACCTTATGCGTAAATTCCTTACTAAATCTCTTTGGATGAGTAAGATAAAAAGCCAAAGCAAAAGACAAGAGAAAATATAGGATAAGCAACAATCCTAAAACAGAAAAAACAATGATTAAAGTTATAACAAGTGGGAACATGTCTCCATGATTGTAACATTAAAAACAGATCTCATAAATATTTTTTAACTAACTTAAATAATTAATATAAAGCTTTATCTACATCGTTATCCTTCCATCATTTCGGAAATTTAAGCGGTTTTTATTGGTGATTTTGCAATTTTTGGATATTTAAAAATGCTTTTGTGACAAATGAAAATAAACATCATCACCAAAATAAAATGACGACTTTGGAAAGTATCATTAAAATTTGCATTATTTGAAAAATAATGTTATCATATGTTAGTATGGCAAAAAAAGTAACTAAAACAACAAAACCAAAAACAAAAACAACCAAGAAAAAAGAGGTTAATGAAGAGGAAGAATTGGATCTTCAAGAAGAACCTATCTTCGATCCAGCAGAAGACGAAGAATCAGAACACAAGGAAGTAGCCGGTATGGAGGCTTTAAAAGCTGAATTCCTTGAAAGAGCAAAAGAAACCGGCACCCTCAGCCAACAAGAAATTTACGACTACATCGATAAGCAACGTCTTGCTCTAGAAGACGAAGACATCCAAGAATTAATGGATTACTTCATCCAACACGATATCAAAATCGTTACAAACGACGAGCAAGAAGATGCCGATCCAACCGAAGATCAACTTCTCGAAGAAGGTGATGATGGTGATGAAGCAATCGAGGAAGAAGACATCGATGCAGACTTCTTAAATGCCCAGTCAGGTGACGTTAAAGTTAACGATTCCGTTAAGATGTATCTTAAAGACATCGGCAAATACAAACTCTTAACAGTCGAAGAAGAACAACGCTACGCTAAAGCGGTTGCCGATGGCGAAGAAGCAAAGAAACTACTTCCTGCCGCCATTGAAAAAGGCGATCAAGCAGAAATTAAGCGTCTGAAATTCGCTATCGCCGACGGAAACGAAGGAAGAGACAATCTCGTTAATAGCAACCTTCGTCTTGTCATTGCCATCGCCAAAAAATATCTTGGCCGTGGAATGCCATTCCTTGATTTGATTCAAGAAGGAAACCAAGGCTTACTTAAGGCAGTCGAAAAATTCGATTATACCAAAGGCTTCAAATTCTCCACTTATGCTACATGGTGGATCAGACAAGCTATAACAAGAGCCATCGCCGACCAAGCAAGAACGATCCGTATCCCTGTTCATATGGTTGAAACAATCAACAAAATGACCAGAGTTCAAAGAACCCTCGTTCAAAAATATGGCAGAGACCCAACACCAGAAGAAATCTCCGCTGAGATGAATGGTGAATTGACTCCAGCTCAAATCAGAGATGTTCAACGCATCGCTCTTGAGCCAGTATCTCTAGATACCCCAATCGGTGAAGAAGATGATTCCAAACTTGGTGATTTCGTTCGCGATGATTCAGAATTATCGCCAAGCGAATACGCTTCAAAAGCTCTCTTGAAAGAGAGGCTCTATCAAGCTATGGCTGAATGTTTAAACAGCCGTGAAGAAGAAATCATCCGTCTCCGTTACGGCCTTGACGATGGACGTATGAGAACGCTTGAGGAAGTTGGAAAGCAATTCAACCTCACCCGTGAGCGTATTCGTCAAATCGAAGCCAAAGCAATTCGTAGACTCCGTCATCCAACAAGATCGAAGATGCTTGGTGATTATCGCGACACAGCCATTACAACAGGTCCAAGCGAGACTCATCATCACGAAGACTAATTTCTAAAATTCGGCATGAGAAAATCATGCCGTTTTTTCATCTTCCAGACTTTGCATTAATGACTAAACTATAAACGCTTTATGTGGTAAAATCTTAAAGATATTTGCAAGGAGGGTTTCATTAGCCATGAGCAAAAAATTCTATATCACGACACCTATTTATTATCCAAGCGCCTCACCTCATTTAGGACACGCCTATTGCACTACGATGGCCGATATAATCGCTAGAGGAAAAAGATTAAGAGGCTTTGACACATATTTTCTTACTGGTTTAGATGAACACGGAGAAAAGATTCAGGAGAATGCTGCCGCTGCCGGGGTTTCACCACAAGAATTCGTTGATAAAATCGCAACGAAGTTCACTTCCTTATGGGAAACGATGCACATCTCTAACGATGATTTCATTAGAACTACTCAACCACGTCACGTTGAAACAGTTAAAAAGATATTCTCTAAATTTGTTGAAAATGATGATGTCTATCTTTCTGCTTACAAAGGATGGTATTGTGTTCATGAAGAAACATTCTGGACCGAAACGCAAGTCGGCGAAGAAAGGCTTTGCCCAGAATGTCACCGCCCAGTAGAGCAAAAAGAAGAGCCAGCTTACTTCTTCAGATGTGGCAAATACGTTGATGAGGTCACAAATCTTTATGATTCAAACCCTAAATTCATCACACCAGTTGGAAGAAAAGCAGAAATGGTTAACAATTTCATTAAACCTGGCTTAATGGATTTATGCGTCACAAGAACAACGTTTGATTGGGGTATCCCAGTAAATGAAGCGCCAGGACATGTCATATATGTTTGGCTTGATGCCTTAACAAACTACATCACCGCATTAGGATATCTACAAGAAGATGATTCTAAATTCCAAAATTACTGGATGGATGAAGATACGGAAATCGTTCACCTTATCGGTGCCGATATCACCCGTTTCCATACAATTTATTGGCCAATGTTCCTAAAGGCTTTAAACCTTCGTCAGCCATCAAGAGTCTTCGTTCATGGCTTAATGATGATGAAAGACGGAAAGATGTCCAAATCTAAAGGCAATGCCATTCCTGTTCCTCCACTCGTCGAAAGATATGGCGTTGACGCGGTTAGATATTATCTTGCAAGAGAAATCGTTTTTGGACAAGACGGACAATTCACCCCAGAACAATTCGTTGATCGTTTAAATATCGACTTAGCAAATAGCTTTGGAAACCTTCTTAACCGCACCGTTTCAATGATCATCAAATATTTTGATGGAAGAATCCCAGAATACAGAGGCGAATTAAACACTTTAGATGCGAATTTAAAAGAAACGGCAGAGAAAACAATCAAGTCATATGAGATTCTCTCTGATGATTTGAAAGTAACTGAAGCATACGCGTCTGTCATGGATTTAGTCTCAGCCGCCAATAAATACATCGAAGAAAGCGCGCCATGGGCTTTAGCAAAAGATCCCGAAAAGAAAGATGAACTTGCTTCATGCATGTCGCATTTAGCAAATGCCATCTTCTTAGCTGGAACCTTAATGTCACCAATTCTCGTAACAAAGAGCGAAAAACTGTTTGATCAACTTGGCGTTCCTCAAGATATGAGAAACTACGAAACTGCGACAAAATTTGGCTCCTTAGCGGGAGTTAACGTCACCAAAGGCGAACAACTCTTCCCAAGATTAGATGTCGCAACCGAAGTTCAATTCATTGTTGATCTTATGAAAGCACCAAAGGAAAAAGCTGCGGCGTAATATTTACGACTTATAAGGATGTCATCGTGACATCCTTTTTCTTTTCCAAAAAACTCTAAGTCTCATGCTCGACAATTTATAAACTTACCTCATTCTAATCAGCCAAATATCCGTATAAAAGTCCGCCAAGTTTCCGTGTGAAATTGCGCCAAGTTTGCGTATCGTTTGCTTACGCTGACTAGTTTTGTAAAATCATTGAAATAATACTTTTTAAAAATAAAGGGAGTTTTTTGATTGTTTTTGCGAAATAAAAATTAATGATAGTCCTAATAAGTATTTTAATATTGACACTTTTTGACGTTGGAAATTTATTTTTAAGAAGTTTTATCAAATTCAAATGAATCAAAGAAGGTTTTATTTACCACAATTAAGCACACAAAAATATGTTATATGACTGATTTTTAGCTTCATCGCCAACTATCTCCACATCGTAATTATCAATCATCATATAACATCTCTCTAGTAAGAATAAATTTATCGAATCTAGGCAGAACAAACCTTGATTTTCCCCGGATTGAAACGTCAATTAGTCCCTCATCGGATAGATGTTTTTTGTATATGGCAAGATTCCCTTTTGTCATGTTTAGAGTTCCTAAAATATCTTTATTTGAGGAATCTCCTTTTGCTACGCAAGATAAAATTTGTTTTTCTTTTTCCGTTAATTCCGGCCAGATTATTTCATAGCTCCACTCACTTAGCTTTTGATCGTATTCTTTTATTACGTCATGGTCTAGTTCTTTCTTGTTAAAACGGAACAAAATATCGCCTAGTAATTGATAAGCCATCGCATAACCGTTGGTTTTTTTGCGAGTTTTGCCGCTTCTGCTTCATCGAGCGAAAAGGTCGTTTGATAAGAATTAGCTATAGATAGTAACGACAAAGGAGAGAGACGCAATTTTGGCGCACGGAATAAGAAAGTCAAAGATCTATCTTCTTCTAATTTAGATATGTTTTTATATAGTCCTGTCATTAGTAATCGAACATCGTAATGATTGATTAAAAACCTTGGTATGCTCTTATAAACTCCATCATGCCCTTATTTTTAGCAACATCATCTATTGCTACAAGAACATGAATGTTTTTCTTTTTATAGTATTCAAGCAGTTTGCTTAAATAAACGTGGATACTTGAAACTTCTTTATGGCCTTTAACACTAAAGGAAATTCCATGAAAGGAGAATGAGAATTCGGTTTTTAGAAAGCTTAATTTCGTAAGTCCATTTTCATAAAGGAGACTTGCCATTTGCTCAAGCATATTCTCAGATTGTGATAGTTTTGCGACAACCCAGTTTTTATTAGATTTATAAATATCTAAAATGTGGCTTAATGCAACTGTTTTTCCACATCCTCTTGGACCAGTTAGAACATACACCGTATTTCTTGTCTGCTCAGCATTAAAATCTTCAAAGATAGGCGATAGTTCTTGATCCCTCTCGATTATTTTTTCGTTTGTTCTTCCGAAAGAAATTGCAAATGGATTTCGATTCATGACGTTTCTCCTTAACTACTTTTATTGTACTTCATTGTACTTTATACCAATTTTCATTTTGAAGGCTTTGTCCATTCAATAATAAATATCATTAAAGATAAAAGCTACACGCATGCGCTCTTTTTTAATATATGGTTAAATTTATCAAATAAAAGCGATCTTAAGCCGCGTCATTAAAAATAGTAAAGGATAGTAAACAATAGTAAAGGATAGTAAAAGAAAGTAAAAATAGTAAAAGAAAGTAAAAAAGCTTAAAGATTAATAACATCAAGGACGCAGAAGCATATTTATATTGTAACAACGCCTTACTTTTTTATTGCAAAATAATAGTTACAAATAGATAATATTGTTGCCTAAGAAATCTTAGGCTAAGAATTTTTAGGGAACAAAACATGATAGGTAGAGAAGAAGAATTATCGGAGCTTCGTGAACGCTATAATTCAGATAAATTTGAATTTGGCGTAGTTTTTGGAAGCAGAAGAATTGGCAAAACAACGATCCTTATGAATTTCGCAAAAGAAACTAATGGTTTTATATATCAAGCAAAAGAAACGGAAATGGCCGATAATCTTAAATCATTTTCAAAAGCACTCAGAAAGTATCTTGGCTATGAAGATTCATATGTCTACCCTTCTTTTGAAGAAGCCTTTGATGACATTATTACGTTCAGCAAAAAACATCGTTTCCTTTTGATTATCGATGAGTTTCCATACCTTTGCAAATCGAGCAAAATTCTGCTTTCCACAATCCAAGAATATATAGATAGAAAATTTCCCGATGGAAATATTGAACTTATCCTTTCCGGCAGCAACGTTTCGTTCATGAAAGAGTTACTCGAAAGTAAGAGCAATCCTTTATACAAAAGAGCCACATTTAAAATCAACGTGAGAAAAATGAGCCTTAAAGAGTCCATATCTTTCTTTGATGGGGTTGGATATGAAGATATAGGCAACTATCTTTCTCTTTTTGGAACCCACCCTTATTACCTTTCAATGATAAACAAGGATCAATCATTCGAAGATAATATGAAAAAATTAATTTTTTCCAAATACGGAA
Organism: bacterium; assembly: GCA_963654035.1. GTDB lineage: Bacteria > Bacillota_I > Bacilli_A > RFN20 > CAG-826 > UBA4951. The sequence continues at coordinate 7,148 of CAVKAU010000017.1, forward strand.
TTTTAGTTGATGCGCCTTTAAACGTTTTACCGATAGGCGCTTCAACCAATCAAATGTTCAACAGCATACTTTTCAATATCTCCAAAAGGAAGAGATTCCCTAAAGATATAGCGGAAGTTTTGCAAATAGATTCAAACTACCTTTCAACATACCTTAAAACGTTATGTGAGATGGAGATAATCGAAAAAAGAGAAATGTTCAAATCAAGCAAAAAGAGCAATTATTATGTAATTAAAGACTCTTTCTTGGAGTTCTATTATAAATTCATATTTGATTATAAAGACATAATATCGTTTGGCGGAGGAGAAAGATATTTTGCATCAATAAAAGATGAAATATATTCTTTTTTAGGCCACGGTTTCGAGAGCATCGTTAATCAATATATGAATGAAGAAAATGTCGGTGGGAAATTGCCTTATTTTTATGGACAAATACAAACATATAAAGTTGAAAACTCAAAGTTTGGTCGTTCGATTGAAATTGATGGTTTAGCCGAAGATATCAAAGGAGATAAGCAGTCATTGCTTGTCATCGAATCGAAATATAGGAACAAAAATTTATCATTGGAAATTCTTGAGCACCTAAAAGAATCCATATCAATATTTGAAGGCTATAGGGACATCCAAATATACCTATTTTCAAAGTATGGATTTTCTGATGATTTATTGTCGTTAAACGATTCGCACGTTCATTTAAAAACGTTAAAAGACATCATTGAAGACGAATAGTCGCGAAAAGAGGGAAAATATGAAAGACGAATTAATAAATAAGAAATATTTTACCACTTGCATTTCTTTATCCTACCTAGGATTAGGAGAATGCAAATGCGATGAAAAAATAGTATACGTGCCCTCCTTCTACCCAGGTGATGAAGGAGAAATCATCGTTTCATATAAAAGAAATGGCCAATATTTTGGGAAGGTTCTTTCTTTGAAGAATAAATCAAAAGACAGAATAGAATCCAAATGCCCTTATTTCTTTGGCTGTGGGGGTTGCTCTTTTCAAGATTATTCATATCAAGCAGAAAAAGAACATAAAAGGAATCTGATCAAGAATCAATTACATAAAATCGGTGGAATAGATTCTGACGTTTTAGAAACGCTTGGAATGGATAATCCTGTTAATTACCGCAACAAAATACAATTACATTTCGGAAAAGACATACATGGGTCAACCGTTTTAGGTTTCTATAAGAATAATTCCCATGAGATATTCCCAATTAGGAATTGCATGATCGAAGATCCAAGAGGAGGAGATATTGCCAATAAGATTCTTTCAACGGTAAAGAAACTTGATATTCCGCCATACAATGAAAATGAAGATTCTGGCCAACTTAAGCATTTATTGATAAGAACTTCTTTTCACAAAGAACAAATATTATGCGTTTTAGTAACCAAAAATCTAAATTTCACCGGTAAAGACCGCCTAATTACATTAATAAAGAGGATTTGCCCAGAAATAAGCACGCTCGTCCAATCAGTTAATGGCAAGAAAACAAATGTCATCTTAGGAAACAAAAATGTTGTCTTATATGGCAAAGGATATATCGAAGATGAGTTATGTGGACTTGCATATAAGATATCCGCTAATTCCTTTTTCCAGGTTAATCCAATAATGACGGAAATCTTATATTCCAAGGCGATGGAATTAGCAAATTTAGATAAGGATGATATTGTTTTAGATGCATATTCAGGAATAGGAACAATAGGTCTTACAGCGGCAAAATATGTTAAAAAAGTCATTTCTGTCGAATTGGTTCACGAGGCCGTGTTAGATTCGATTAGCAACGCTAAGCGTAATAACATTCTTAATTTCGAAGAACACGAAGATGATGCGACTAAATTCATCGTTAACTTCGCTAAAAACAAAGGACACGTGGACGTGTTATTCATGGATCCACCAAGAAAAGGATCGACGTCTGAATTCCTTAATGCAGTTAAGCAACTAATGCCAAAAAAGGTCATATATATATCCTGTGGTCCATCATCACTAGCAAGAGATTTAAAAGAATTATCTGATACCTATAACGTGGAAACAGTTCAGCCTGTTGACCTCTTCCCCAGGACCGTTCATGTTGAAACAGTGGCATTGCTCGTTCGCAAAAACAGCTGAAAAATCAAAAATCATAAAAAAGAAGGATTCCTTGCTTCGCAAAAAAGTGGGAAATCCTCTTTTTTGGTGCAAAAATCATCCAAAAGCCGGTAAAATGGTATAAAAGGGCCTTTACTAGTTGGTGGAAACGAATCTACGCTCAAAATGAACATCCATCCTACCTCGTATCGACACGGGAGCAGGTGATGGGTATCTGCACACGATAGAAGGAACAGGTCAAAAACCCATATTCTTCGGCATTTTAGGAAATTTCTGATTTCCTATTTCGGGATACAGTGCCACTACACGCCCAACCTGGAAAAGCGATTTTTGGCCTAAAAAGGAACAAAAACAGGGGTATAGTTTAATTGAAGCGGCGAAAAACTCGAAATCTTTACCACATCAATGAAAATAGGTCTAGAAAATTTTGACATTTGTTAAGAATCAAAGGGAGAAAACACATAAATTATTGATAATTAGTAATATAACGGTTACACTAATATTTAAATTAGGTGATACGAATGAATCGAAATTATGAAACACTTGAAAGGATGATAGAAAACGGAGACGGAAGCATATCCAGAAAAGATGCAATCGCGAATGGTGTGCCGCCGGCCGCCTTCGCAAGGTACGTCAGTTCCAATTGTCTCGCGAGGATAAGGCGCGGCGTATACGTGAAAGATGGTGCAGTCGACGACCTCTTCCAGTTTCAAAGAAGGTATCCAAAGATTGTCTATTCTGGTATGACTGCGCTTTATCTCCTTGGACTGACCGACAGAATTCTAGAGTCGATTGAGTTCACAATTCCTAAAGGATATAGAGTGCGAAAGGGCAGTGTCGGGGATGGCACCATCTGTCATATCGAAAACAATGTCGAGCTGTTCGACTTGGGAAACGTCAGCGCCGAGACCATGTTCGGGAATAGCGTTACCTGTTTCTCCAAGGAGAAGATGGTCGTGGAGATGATAAGGAAAAGAGACGATTATGATTCCGAATTGTTCCTCAAGGCGGTGAAGACGTTCCTGAAGGGGAAGGACAAAGACATAGACCTTCTCTTCAGATACGCGAGAATGAGAAAGATCGAAGAAAAAGTGTATCAAATTCTAGAGGCAATGGATTATGAGGGTTAACAGGGATTCTCTCTCCACGAGGGCAAGAAGCATCGCGAAGGAAAAAGGCGTCAGCGCGAACGTCGTTTACTCGAGGTATTTTTTCGATTGTTTTCTGAAGAGACTTTCACTGTCTCCCTATTCGGAGAGGTTCGTCCTCAAGGGCGGCCTGTTTTTGTCTTCCGTACTCGGTATCGAGAACAGGGCCACGATGGACATCGACTTCGTCGTAAGGAGGATCCGCATGGAGCGAGAGACAATCGTCGGCATCATGAAGAAAATCTGCGAAGAGGATGCTGATGACAACGTCTCTTTCCGATATATCGGCGAGTCGGAAATCAAAAAGGATGACATCTATGGCGGCTTCAGCGTCTCCATCGAGGGAAGGCTTGAGAACATCAGGCAGAGATTCGACATCGATTTGGCAACCGCGGATGCGGTATACCCATCGGATCAGAATTATAAATACAAGTGCCTCGTCACGGGTAAGACGCTTCATCTCAAGAGCTATTCCGTCGAGAGCGTCGTAGCCGAGAAGCTGCAGACGTTTCTCCTTAGAGGCGCCTTCAACAGCAGGTCGAAAGATTTATATGATCTTTATGTTTTGGAGAGGATTGTCGAGAAGAACGGCCCGGTCCTGAAAGAGGCCTTCAGGGAAACGTGTCGATGTCGGAAATTCGAAATCAATAAGGAAAAGGCGTTGGAAACGCTTGAGTCTGTTTCATTGAGCCCTATGCAGAGGAAACTGTGGGAATCCTATGCGAGGAAAGTGGGCTACGCAAAAGGGATAGCCTTCGATGATGTCATCGACTCCATCGGTCGATTGATTGAAACCGTTATTTGATTATCTTTAAGACAAGGAGGACGCGTTCCTCCTTTTTAAATTGCACACAAAATATGTTGGCATTTTTCTTTCCTTTACTATTTTTCGAAAAAGTCCTGTTGCCGACGGAGAAAAATTCCGATTTGAGGCATCTTATGGTAAAATAAGGCGATTTTAGAAGCACAGATTGTATGAAGAGGAAAATTTCATTGAACAAATTCTTATCGCGAAGGTTAACTGGGGTGTTATTACTCAGTAATATCTCTCTGATTTCAGTTGGCTTCTCAATCTGGAGCACAGGCGGTGTCACCACCGGTGAGGCTCAGATCGATGTAAGCGCGGCCGGAATCGTAGACATAAATAATTACATAAGCTACGGGGCTGCCATCATCTTTGATTACTGCAAAGACGGTGTAATTCAAGATGGGATGATCGTCACCGAAGGCGATGTTATCATCAATTTCACGATTGACCTAAACGATTCAAACGACAAGATTGCTGACCACCTTGATGGGGCTACCTCTTTTTTACTATCTACGACTTTCACGAATGGATCCGAGGATGTGTCCGAAATATTTTCGACATACCTTGATAGCGTGACTCTTAGCGCAAGCTCATCTCAGGATGATATCAACTATGGGCTTTCGCCGACAAAACGCGATGACGACGGTTCCAAAACATGTAAGACAACTTTCAAGATTTCTGATCTCTTGGATAGCAACAACATATACTTTAACGTGAAATATTCGTTCAAGAACCTGCCAATTGGGGATGACTTTAATAGTCAAATCTATTCTAAATTAAATCACGAAAGATTCTGGTTCAATTTTAAAGCGGAGGTTGAACCAGCATGAAAAGCGTTAAATCGTGGATTGGCGTGTTTTTGCTATCTATTTTCGCCACGCTTGGTTCTATCGGATTTGGAAGCTGGTATGTCAAAAATGAAAACACGAAGCAATATGATAAAGATCCTGATGCAACGGCTCAAAAAGTCGCATATACGCAAAATAATGGCACAAATACTTACTACACAACTCTAGACGCCGCGATAAAGAACACTAGCACTTGAACCATCTATGTTATCCCAGGCACCAATCCGACGCTTCATGAAAACGCGACGATTGCAAAAGGCGTTACTTTGAGTCTGCCATATGAAGATGACTTAAATAGTACGCACAATGTCGAGGATACTGGAAGGACATCAACCGGTAATTTCGCTGACTATGTGGAATATTCCAGCAAAACAATCTATTGCCAATCAAACGTCACCATAGCAGATGGGGTAACTCTGACCAATAACGGGACCATTTTTGTTGGTGGGATGCTTGGGAGAAACGGAATAGCTCCAACCGGAATGACGGTTGGAAAGTATTCGAAGATCACTTTAGGGTCAAATTCCTCAATCTTGAATAGTGGTACGATCACAAGTTATGGCTTCATCAAAGAGAGTGAAGGGATTGCTCAGCCGGGAAAAGTAATTTCTTCAGGTAGTGGGATTTTGAACCTTCCCGTCGTCATCTACGATTTCCGCGGTGGCTCATTTTCTACCTACGCTGTCGGCGCTTTGAGAAGTTGGAAGGCGATGCCCTTCAATGTTTTTGATTTTCCAAATGTCCAATGTGACGTCTATTTCAAAGATAGTAGCGTCCTTAATGGAACAATCACGGTTTATGCAAGCAATAATACAGTTACATCTAGCGTATCCCTTATTGGTCCGTCAAGCTCGACATCTCTAATCCGCCTGACTTCCGGCACCATCAAATATAGATATTCGGTACCGAAGGGTTATTTATATGACGATTATGCCCAGAAAACCACAGAGCAGGAAGTCAACAAGACGAAATTTACCGTAAATGGCAACATCAGTATCGCTAACATGGAAGTTAACGTTGGCATTTCAATCAAAACAAGTGAGTTCCATTTGCCTTTTTCGTATAAGTTCTCGTTCGATTTTGAATCTGGTGAAATAAACATATCAAATAAAGTCAAATTTCTTGCAGGATGTGTTTTTCACGTTGGCAAAAACGCCAAAGTCAACGTCAACGCAGAAACGGTTTTCTACCAAGACTATATACCAGTTATCACCACAGGAAGAGGAGACGGGTATCCAAGGTACACGAAATCGGCTTCTTTGATAAACGACGGAACGTTGACGATTAATTCCAACTTCGGCGGAATCGTTACTTCTTCATCGGAATTGGCCAAAATGATTACTGGAAGTAGTTTTTCCGGAAGCGTGGGAACCACAGAAGCCCTGTCAGGCAGTACGGGTGGAATAACCGGTACGAATGAATCCCATACTGAAAGCGCAAAATTTACTTTAATCGATAAACTATCTTTCGATGCCGACGATGAAAGCAAAATGCTCTATGGGAAATCAAATTCTTCTTTGAATTCCGATACCATTTCCGGTGGAACCTCTTACACTTCATACGCTCTTGGCAAAACGGAAGTTTATGGTTGGCACGATGGCGGGACCATCAATGATGTCACATATGGCATTCGCTATGAATTAAACAGCGAGACCGCCGTGAATCCAAATAACATCACATCATTTAACAAATCTGGATCATCGATCAGCCTAGAAAAGATGACGAACACCTCGGACAAATATTTGTTTGATGGTCTTTATTACGACTCTGCTTTTACGAAACGCCTAGAAGATGATACAGATGGAAACATTATATTGAGTCCATCCGTTGCCATTGAGAACTTAGATGGAAAAAACCATGTGGTTCTCTACGCAAAGTGGATTGACTCTTCCAAAGCCAAATACACTGTCGAAAGCGTCACGAGCAATACCGATGACCATTCCTCGGTTGAACAAAGCTCATCTACGCCAGCAAACTATGTGGTTGGTGAAGGCTTTACTTTAGAGGAACCAAACGAATTCTATGTCTATGATAATCTTGCTACCGACAAAGGCACTGGAACTGTCGTTACATACAGTTTTGATGGCTATACAATTCAAATTTACGATGAAAACAATGAGCTAACAGATACATCGATCGAGGTAGATAAGCAGGGCAATTCGACAAATGGGGAAGTTGCGAACTTCGTATTCAAAGATACCTCGTTACTTAAAGAAAACTACAAAGCTGTTGCGACAGAAAAATATACAACCAGTTCATCTTCGTTTGCTTTATCTATCACTACCGGAAGTGATACATTAAGTAAACAATCTAAGACAAATGTTTCAGTAACTGGACTAGATGCTATTAAAAATATCAGCCTTACATTTGAATGGTCAGCAAATAATTCAAAGGCTACATTTGATAATTCATCGTTATCTTCAACAAATGTATTTAATAATTACAGTGGAACATGGGGAGTGACAACAAGTTCGACAAATGTTACCCTTTCTTGCTCTGTTAAAGATGGGAGTCTAACTATTTCGAAGCCTTCTAAAACCATCACATTTAAAAAAGGCATCGCTGAATAAAAACCACTCAAATTGTTTATGCTCAGCTTTGTAAATCATCTTTGAGTTGTTTTCTGATACTACCTTAATGGACAACTTGGAATATGGTAGTTACATTCTTTTCACACCATGTCTCGTATATAAGGTAGGCATATGCAACTAAAATCTTTACAATTTAACATTCTTTCGGTTGGAAACCTAATATTCTTTCGGTTCAAAACCCGATATTCTTTCGGTTGGAAACCTAATATTCTTTCGGTTTTACAATTGATATTTTTTTTGCTTACGATAGAATATGAGTTAGGATGGTGCTTATTATGAGTGATAAAAAACAATATATTCCAAGATTATTTGATGATGTTTTGTCCTTTGCGCTCAAGTCAAAAGGCGCCATACTCGTGGTTGGCCCAAAATGGTGTGGGAAATCAACTACTTGTAGGAATCATGCTAAAACAATCATAGATTTGATGCCAATTAGCACAAGAAGAAATTTAGTAGAATTTGCAAAAAACGCTCCGGTTGAATTTTTAAGCCAAGGGGAAAGGCCAATATTGATCGATGAATGGCAACATATATCTTTTATATGGGATCAAATAAAGGTTGAAGTTGATGAGGCTAATGATTTTGGGCAATTCATATTAACAGGCAGTGTATCCGACAAAGAAAAATATGATAATTCTGTCGATAATAATAAACATACGGGAAATGGAAGATTCACCAAAAAAATGATGAGAACCATGTCTCTGTTTGAAAGTGGAGAAAGCAATGGCAAGGTATCATTGCAAAAATTGACCAATAATGTCTTTAGCCCTTGTATGTCAGACATGAGTATTAAAGATTATGCATATGCCATATGCAGAGGAGGATGGCCGCTATCTTTAACAGAAGATAAGGATGTTGCCCTCGAACAAGCTTTTTCTTACTACGAAATGTTAGCAAGCGACGACATTTTTTCGTTAAATGACGTTCCTTTGAAAAAAGATGAACAAAGAGCGAAACATTTCTTAAGGGCCTATGCTAGAAATATTTCAATCGCTAGCGCTGATGCTACGCTAAAAAACGATGTAACTTCTTTTGAAGACACATTTGACAGTGAGACATTTTATAAATATATGAACGCATTAAGGAACTTATATGTCATTGAGGAACTAGAGGCATGGAATCCTTATTTGAGAAGTAAAACAGCAATTAGAACCAAGCCAACGCGTCATTTTGTCGACCCTTCGATCGCTACTGCTGCTCTTGGTTTATCACCTGACAGTCTTTTCAAGGACATGATGACGTTTGGGTTACTTTTTGAATCTCTCGCGGTCAGAGATTTAAGAATTTATGCTGACACCTTAAATGCAAAGGTTTATAAATACAGAGACTCAAAGAAAAGAGAAGCTGATATAGTGTTGCAATTCAGAGATGGCTCATGGTCGTTAATTGAAGTTAAACTCGGTAGCGACAATGATATAGAAGATGCCGCCAAACATTTGCTTACATTAGCAAACGATATTGACACAAAAAAAACTGGAAACTTAAATTTCTTGATGGTAATTACAAAAGACAAGTTTGCGTATCGTAGAGAAGATGGCGTGTATGTCGTTCCACTTGGATGCTTGAAAAATTGATAAACAATAATCAATTTGTTAAATATCTCATTCTTGCGAACTTGTTCCATTCTAGAGCTTATATTTTAAACAGAAGAACCTTGCTACTTCTGCTTTTTCTGCTTATACATTAACGAATGGTTTTATTGTTCATTTTATATGCTAAAGTAACACTGAAGACGCATCTCCCTAATACTATGCGTATTGAAACAGCGGTTCTTCTCACTTTGAGATAATGCGATAAATAATGACCTTTGATGAATTTTAAAAAGAGAAAAAATGGAATTCTTAAAAAGCCTACTAGGCTCTAGAGATATATCATAAAGCGCCTAAAATCAGCACTTCTTCAGTTTCACGCTAAATTTGGTGAAAAATATCAAAAAAACGGTTAAAGCTGGCAAACTACATGGTCGGGGACATGCTGAATAGTTTAGGCTAGAATTCTTGTGGAATAAGGGAATTTAAGTCTGTAGCGAAATAAAAATATGAGTAATATTTCAAAACACCGAAAAGAAATATTTCAAAACACCGAAAAGAAATATTTCAAAACACCGAAATTAAATCTTTCAAAACACCGAAAATCATTTGATAATATATTTGATATAGTTTAAAGTAACATTACAAGGGTGGCCGATTTTTATGGTTTATATTAAAAGATTAATGGAGCCAATATTAGAAAGAAAATTAAATTCAAGTGGTTGCGTATTAGTTAGTGGGCCTAAATTTTGTGGCAAGACTACAATGTGCGAAAAATACGCTAAGTCTAAAACAAGCTTAAAGACTACAAATCAAATTGAATTAGCGCAGGCTGATCCATATTCAACATTAATAGGAGAAAAGCCACATTTAATAGATGAGTGGCAAAAGGCCAGCGAAATATGGAATCTAATTAAGGATGAGTTGGATAAAAATTACGAGTTTGGTAAATATATATTAACTGGTAGTACTACACCGGTAAATCCTAGTAATATACAGCATTCTGGCGCTGGTAGAATTTCACAACTTATTCTTAAACCATTTACTCTATTTGAATCAGGAAACTCGAGCGGAGAAATTTCATTATCAAATTTATTTAATAAGGAGGAATTTAAAACAATTCCTTCGAATAGCTACTCTAATAGTTTATCACGTATGGCATATCTCATATGTAGAGGTGGCTGGCCTATCTCTTGTAAAGCCCCTGAAGAATATGCAATAGATGTAACTAACAACTATTACGATGGTTTATTTAAAATAGAAAACGAAAGTGATGATTTTGCTTTATTATTAAAGAATAAAAACATTGATTTACTAATTACAATATTAAAATCATACGCAAGAAATATATCTTCTGAGTCAAAGAAAATTTCAATGATTAATGAAATTATTGAATCGGGAGTTAGATTGAAACTTGATGAAGATACTTTTGATTCATATGTAAAAACATTAAAAGATTTATATATTGTGTTTGATATGCCAGCATGGAATTTAAATTTAAGAACATCAGTTTCAGTTAGAAGCACGCCTACTCACCATTTTATAGATACATCTATTGCGACAAGTGCGCTAGGAATTACACCAAATGTTTTATTAAATGATTTAAATTCGTTTGGCTTATTCTTTGAAGATTTAGCGATAAGAGACTTATCTGTATATGCCGAATCAATAAACGGTAAATTAAAACATTATCGCGATAGTTCTGGCCAGGAAGTAGACGCTATTGTAGAGACTAAAAATGGAGATTATTGCGCTATAGAAATTAAAATTTATAGTCCAAAGAACATTGAAGAAGGAATTAGTTCATTAAATAAATTTTTAAATAAGATGATTAGGAGCAATAATAAACTTCCTAAGTTTAGAATGATTTTAACAAGTCATGGCGATTGTTATAAAACTTTAGATAATATATATATTGTGCCAATAACAATGTTGAAAAATTAATGATTTTAAGTATTCGTTAAATATCTCATTCTTATGCGCTTATGTCATTCATGAATCGATAGCGTCCAAAATGTTGTGTAAATGAAAAATGCCCGTAAGCTATAGCGAGCAACGTTGGGTTTTCATACAATGTTTTTTGCTTAGGAAAGCAGGAAGAAACCCACACGGAAGATTTTAGCAAAATTCTCCAAGGATATCTTCGACACGACCATAGATAGAATCATCGTCGGGGGATACGACGAGAACAAGAACGCCGACCCGTTCATGCTGACTTTCGTCTTCAAAAAGGAATTCTGGTCATCCGATATCGCAGAGGCGAAGTCGAACTACACCATCATCGATGACTTCACCCATTATTGGACACACGTAGTATTCAAACCGCAAGGCGATAAGGAAAGGACGAAAGTCCAAGAGAAAT
>CAVKAU010000018.1:0-2354 GCA_963654035.1 bacterium
GAAAAAATGCAATAAAATGCTAGCAAATAAGCCATTAAAATGATATATTATATTCAAATAAATCTTTAAGGGGGATATTATGGAAAATAAGATTAAAATTTTTGAAAACAAACAAGTAAGAGCTCTTTGGAATGCAGATGAAGAAGAATGGTATTTTTCCGTTATTGACGTTGTTGAAATTCTAACCGAAAGCCAAAATCCTAGAAAGTACTGGTCCGTATTAAAAACTAGACTAAAAGCTGATGGAAGTGAGGTGACTACAAAATGTAGCCAACTGAAAATGCAATCATCTGATGGCAAATATTACAAGACAGACTGCCTTGATACGCAAGGGATTTTACGTCTCATCCAATCGATTCCATCGCCAAAGGCTGAGCCTTTTAAAATGTGGCTAGCAAAAGTAGGAAGCGAACGTCTTGATGAAATTGCTGATCCAGAAAAAGCTATTCTTCGTGGTGCCGAATATTATAGAGAAAAAGGCTATAGCGAAGGTTGGATTAATCAAAGACTTCAAACAATTGAGATGAGAAAGAATTTAACTGACGAATGGAAAGAGCGTGGAGCCCATGAAGGAAAAGAATATGCGATTCTAACTGATGAGATGACGAAGGCTTGGAGCGGAATGTCCGTTAAAGAATATAAGGAATACAAAGGTTTGAAGAAAGAAAATCTTAGAGACAATATGACTGATGTTGAATTGGTTTTGAATATGCTTGCAGAAGTTACGACCACCGCCATATCAAAAAACGAACAACCAGAAACTTTCGCTGAAAATAAAGCTGTTGCTAAGCGCGGAGGAAATGTCGCTAACAACGCAAGAAAAAATATTGAATTAGAAACTGGCCAAAAGGTCATTTCTTCATTGAACGCCATTGATGATAAACCAGCTCTTGAAACAAAGAAAAACAAGAAGAAGTAAGCTATAAAACTCAGATAAAAAACTCAATTTAAGTTAACGAATTGCGTTCAACAAGTGTGTTCTAAAATCTAATAGATTAATGGATTTTTTTGCAATCAAGATTTTAGGAAAGAAGAAAATCCTGTAATTTAACGACATGAATTTCATTGTTTTCCAATGATATTGTTTTAGATTCGTTCATCGTTACAATCATAAGCTTATACTTTCCTGGATTTGTTTCATCAAGTTTTCTTAATTGACCTACCTCTCTCTCGTAAGTCGAGGAATTTTCCATTGAATAGCAAGCTTGAATGGCCATGTTTTCTTCACCAACGAAAAAATCTATGTCAATCTTTGTCTTGTTGCTTTTTAAGTAATATAGTTTTTCGCGATATCTTTGATTTAAAGTTACTGCGACAAGATTTTCAAAAAGCGACGTATCATCTTTGCTTAAAAATAGATTCAGCATTCCATTGTCGGAAAAATAATATTTTGAATTGCTTTCCTTATCGACAAAGGAAGCATAATAGTTTTTCAAAGCAAACAATAGAAAACTTTGATTAGCGTATGAACAATAATCAATGATGGTGTCCTTAGAAAGCGAAAAGCCAATCGTTTTCAAAGAATTATAAAGATTCGTATAGGAAACATCTTGTGAGATGGTATTTGCTATTTTCTTCATTAAGATTCTTATCCCATTTTCACCACGGATGGAATTGCGAGTGATAATGTCCCCAAGAAGAATCTTTTCATAGATATTTGATACATATTCACGTTTGTCGATGGAAGCAAGTGATTCTGGAAATCCACCAAACCGATAGAACTCCTGAAGAGCATTTGTTAGCGATGCACGTTCAGAGAGGGAATAAGCAGAACTTTCATCGATTGCTTTTGCACGGAGAAATTCCTTAAAAGAGTAAGGATGAATTATCTTTGTGAGATAACGTCCACCTAACTTTGCTGAGACTTCTCTCGAAAGCATTTTCGCATTACTTCCTGTGATATCAACTTTTTCTTTGGCATTAGCCATTCTAATGGCAAACTTTTCCCAACCGTCTATGTTTTGGATTTCGTCAAAATAGAAATAATGCTTTTCGCTTGTTATCTCTTCGGCAGTTAATAAAATGTCTTCAAAATCGCTTGCTTTGAAGCCAAGCAAACGTTCATCATCGAAATTTATATAGATTATTTGTTTCCAACTCACGCCTTCCTGAATCAAATCTTTGACGCGCTTATACAAAAGAGTGGATTTGCCAGCCCTCCTAAGGCCAATCAAAACATAGTTTGCATTTTTATCAAAACTATAGTCACGAGCAACTATCGTGGTTTTCTTGATGACTTCATGTTGTTCAAAGATAATTTGTTTGAGTATTTCGTGATCCATGTTTATTCTCTTGCCGACTATATTCTATAAAAATAATTGATTAATGTCGACTATAATCGACAAGAATAATAT
>CAVKAU010000019.1:0-2435 GCA_963654035.1 bacterium
GATAAGACATCTTTCACATCTGAAAAAAGTTTCAAGAACGGGAAAGCGTTTCGGTAATCCAAGTCGAATTCTTTCGCCAAAGAAGCAAAGTCATCTTCAGGAAATTCAAATCCCGCTGCTGAATAATAATCAATTATCGGAAAAGTAAATATCGAAAGATATTCTTCTTTTGTGATATTGCCTTCATGCCTTTTTTCAATGAGCATTTTGTTCAATAGTTCTAAGCATATATCGACATCATCAATTAAAGTTCCGTTAAAATCGAAGACAATGGTATTGCAATTTATTTTTTCCATGCGGTAATGATAATCTTTTATAATAAAAAAACTCAAGTAACACTTGAGCTTATTCAATGATTGGTGGGTAGTAAGAGGCTCGAACTCCTGACCTTCTGTACGTCAAACAGATGCTCTCCCAGCTGAGCTAACTACCCAGTCCGTATATTTAGCGGCTTTCGCAAGTCGCTTAAGTATTATAGGTATTTCATAATTTCTAGGCAAGAGAATTTTTGCATTTTTTCAAAAAAAGAAAAACGCCAGATTTTTCCGAGCGTTCCTCTTCTACCAATTAGTCTTCGTTTGCAAGTCTTCTTCCTAGAACTACTCCCATTACAGAAGACATCATCAAGCCTCTAGTCCACCCTGAAGAATCTCCGAGGCAGAAAAGATTTTGAATGTTGGTTGTCAAATTCGTGTCCATCTTTATTCTATTTGAGTAGAATTTTATTTCCGGTGAATAAAGAAGAGTTTCGCTTGAGGCAAAGCCTGGAACAACATGGTCAACCGCTTTTATGAATTGGATGATGTCAGTCATCGTTCTATATGGCATAGCAGCAGTAATATCACCCGCTATCGCATCAGGCAATGTTGGAACGATATTCGCCCTATCGAGTTCTTTTTGCCATGTTCTTTTTCCGTCAAGTATATCGCCAAATCTTTGAACCATGATATGACCATTTCCGAGCATATTTGTCAGTTCGCCTATTTTTTGGGCATAAAGAATTGGTTGGTTAAATGGCTCGCGGAAGTTGTGGGAGCAAAGAATGGAAACATTAGTATTTTGTGATTTCTTTTCTTTATACGAATGTCCGTTTACGACAGCGAGGTTGCCATCATAATTTTCTTGTGCGACAAATCCTCCAGGATTTTGGCAGAATGTTCTGACTTTGTCTTTGAATGGGCCGCAATAGCCAATAAGTTTTGCTTCATATAAGTTCTTGTTGAGCGGTTCCATAACTTCATTACGAACTTCAACGCGAACGCCAACATCAACTGGTCCTGGAGCATGGGCGATATCATATTTTGAACATATCTTTTCCAACCAATCGGCGCCTCTTCTTCCAGCCGCTATAACGATGCTGTTGCCAAAAATTTCTTCTTCGTTGGTTGAATGATATTTATGCGCACGAACGCCAATGCATTTCTTTCCTTCGAGAATGACGTCATTACATTCATAGCCGTAGCGAATCTCCACGCCATTGTTCTCAAGGTATTTTTCTATCGCGAGATAAATATCATGAGCTTTTTCTGTTCCTAAATGTCTGATTGGGCAATTAACGAGATGAAGACCCGCTTCAATTGCGCGAAGACGAATTTGTCTAATTTCGTCAGTCTCGTTTTCCCCTTCAATATGAGTATCGGCTCCAAAAGAGAGATAAATGGAGTCTGTGTACTTGATCAATTCATCAATGGTGTCGTAGCCAAGTAATTCAGGAAGAGCTCCGCCGACAGATGATGAAAGTGATAGCTTTCCATCAGAGAAAGCGCCAGCACCGGAAAAACCTGTGGTAATCGCGCATGGGTCGCAATGAGCGCACTTTCCTAGTTTTGCTTTAGGGCAAGCACGTTTTTCGACGCTTTGTCCTTTCTCGATCATGAGGATCTTTTTCTTTGACCCTTTTTTGATCATCTCTAACGCGGTAAAAATACCTGCCGGGCCGCAGCCAACAATAATTACATCATATTGATTCATATCTATGTTCCTTTGGGTTTCCCTTTAAGAAAGATACACACATTTTGGCAAAATGTAGAGAAAAATTTTACTTTTTTACAAAAAAAGCGTTTTCTTTTTGAAGAAGTGTTTTTTTGATTACAAAGGAATTTCTTGCTTATAAATTATCGCTTTGGATTCTTAAAATTACTTGTTTCCGTATAATAAATGTTAAAATTCATGGGGTTTTTATTAATGATTTTTCGATTTCTGCTTATTAATTAATTATATCTTTATTTAGTTTTTCTTATAGCTTTGCGGCATTATTGTGACTTTCTAATTTGCTTTGCGTAATCAAGAACGACAATTAAGTCATCTTTAATGTGAACAAGAAAAAAAGTTTGGCAAACATGCCAAACATATTAATCATAAGTGGTGCCGTCTATAGGGATCGAACCTACGACCTACGCGTTACGAGTGCGTTGCTCTACCAACTGAGCTAAGAC
>CAVKAU010000019.1:2445-3357 GCA_963654035.1 bacterium
GGCGAATATAGTATGTAGAGAATAGGAACGACGATATTAAACAAGATAACGAATATCGTAAAAATCAAAGATAAATTTCTTAAAGCCGTGTATGAAGCATATCTCCCAGTAAGAAATTGTCTTAAGCGAATATAAAGGAAAATACCGACTAAGAAAGCAATTAAATTGCCACCAAGTGAAATCAAGGTCGCAGCAATAATTAAAGGGTCTTCACTAAAAAGATTCAAAATTGAGCCACTAAGCCAATTGATAACGAAGGCTGAGCCAAAATCCCACATCAAAAAGAAGATAAACATCAGGATGCCATTATAGGCAATAGTGGTTCCTTGAATAGATCCATATAGAATGAAAATAAAAGAGACTAAAAGAATGATGTAATTCCATAAAGATCCCATCATCGTATATGAATCTGTCCTATTGGTGATTGAAAAATAAGTTAAAGCACCAATAAGCAAAGCAAGGCCAATTGATGCAAAGGTGATAGATAGGTAACGCTTGTAATGATATTTGAGTTTTTGAAGTATAATGCCTTTATTCATATGCACTATTGTATACATTTTTTGTATACTTGAAAACATGATAGATTTCAAATTTCATCACGAAAAAAATAAAGAAGTGTTAGAGGCGATCAAAACCGTTAAATTTCAGGAAAGAGAGCCACTCTTACCAAGTGAAAGATCGCCATGGTATTTAATCATTTATTACAAAAATATTGCTATAGGGGTCGGATCTTTTATTGAATCTGACCCTGAAACATGGGAGATAACATCAATCTATGTTTACGAGAAATTAAGAGGTCAAAAAATCGGTTCTTACATATTAAAATTCATGCAAACAAAGATAAGAGACTTAGGCGGACGTTGGAGCATCGCTTTTATTCCCATTGCCTCAAAAAACTTCCTTCTAAAAAAT
>CAVKAU010000020.1:0-4350 GCA_963654035.1 bacterium
TTAATAATATTGATTCTTTCAGGAGGATCCAACAACTAATCCTTAAAGGAATGATATATTCTTCTGTTTCCTTTAAAACGTGCCCATTCTGCGGAAATAAAATGATCAAAGAGAATGACATTTATCATTGCCCATCATGTAGGCAAGTAATCTATAAAGATCATTGCGATGAAACAAATCAAGATTATTATATTTCTAGCATATATAACTACAAGGTAAAAGATAACGAAGAAACTAAAACGACTCTCCTAACTAATAGAATCAACGAAAGCCTTCTTCATTATCGTAATATTACTGAAATAACATCCGATCTTTCTTTTATTTGCCCTCATTGCCATAAGGTTCATATAAAGAAGAAGTAAAACAATCGAATTACATTCTTTTGTCATTATATTTGTAACAATTTATCTCATTATTTAAATTTCTTAAAAAAATTCTTGCATAGCGGTTATACGTGACTATAATTTCTAGTTAGAAAGCGCTTTCATTAGCGCAAAAAATAAATAAAAGAAAGGTTATTTCTATGAAAAAACATCAAAAGGTGTTATTAGGATTGATGGTCCTAGGTCTTGCTGGCACTGTCGGCACGACATTTGCGTTGACCCGTAAGTCGGCAACGTCATCCATTGATGGCAATGGCACAGATGCCGCCATCTACGTTGAATGGGGGGGGTGATTCAACTGATTATGCCGATGTTAACGATCTCAAGGCTAAAGACCCAGCTTATCGTTACATCGTTGTAACTTCAAACTCCTCTAAAGCTCTTAAAGGAACGTTTAATTTAACGTTTACTTTGAACGTTGGCTCGGAAACGGAAGATGACACTAAGACTTACGTTCTTACCGGATTAACAGTTGATATTTATGAAGTTAATAAATATCAAACGACTAGTTTCGGCGATTCTGACACAAAACTCGCAACGTTATCGACGGTTTCTGGAGATGGATATACTAATACGTATACGGCTTCTACGACTTTCGACGGAACTGCTTCATCTAAAGCAGAAGTAACAAAAAATTATACCTTAGTATTTACATGGGATGGTACGCCGGTTGGCGATGGAAATACGTTTGGCGGAAATCTTGCTATTTCCCAAACTTTTGCGGAATAATGGAGGATAAATGAATATGAAAAAGACAAATAAATTTATCCTTGGCGCCGCTTTAACTTCAGGTGTCATTGCTTGCTTTGGAGCAGCCTTTGCCACATATAAAAAATTGGGCAGTGATATAAGCATTGGAATTGGTGAAGTAAAAGGACATACGGATTCTTCCGATGTTGTAACATACAAAATTGGAACCCCTACAACTTATAAATCTAATTCGTTTGACGAAGATAACAAAATCGATTTAACCACAACAAAATTAAGCCCTGAGCTCAATAAACTTTACATTAATGTCCCTCTCTCCTTTGAATATGGAGATAATTTGGTAACATCTGCCCAAGAAACGGCCGTCGGCCATCTTAATGTTAAGGTTGATATTGATAGTGCTATAGCAGCAAAAGGCACTACAGTTACTGCAAATTTAAAAGGCTATTC
Source organism: bacterium (assembly GCA_963654035.1). Lineage (GTDB taxonomy): Bacteria > Bacillota_I > Bacilli_A > RFN20 > CAG-826 > UBA4951. Next base: position 1,542 of record CAVKAU010000020.1, read on the forward strand.
GAAAGATGGTGGCACTAAAGAAACATATTTCACCACAGCGAAGATGAATAACTTTTTCTCCAGTAAGAATTATAATGATTCGGAGTTAACAGTCGTCGATGGCTTTGTTAGCCAATCTGGTTATATCGATACGGCCGTTGATGTTTCTAATATTAGTTGCGTAATTTGCATTGACATGTCTTCCGCTTTAAGCGATACAGACAAGGCATTCTTGGATTTAGCAAATATAGCTAAAGCCTTCAAAGTCGCAATTAATTGGAGCCCATATCAAGAAACTGCATATTCTACTGGCGAATCTTGGACTGACGCGAAACTTGCTCCAACGGCTTACGTTTGCGGCGATCGCAGCGACTGGCAAACAATGGAAGACTATAGAATGGTTCCAAACATCAATGCATCAAAAGTCAACGCTTCATCTGAATATTTAGTCGAATGGAAATACACTGTATTAAAAGACTTCAGCACGATTAAAGTGTATGATTCCAAGGAAACTGTTTATGGTGATACCTGGCTACGCTGCAGAGGTGGGCATTTAAAGGATGGCACAAACGTTTCGATAGACGATTATGGTAATGCTACTTTAGATAGCACTGATTCCTATAACGTTTACTACACACGTAACGCTACCTCGGACCAAGGTTTCTGGGTTGATTCTACATCATACGTAGCTCCTTAATAGTTAATTGTTCAAGTTTTTAAACCTGCATCTTTATGAAAAAGAAGCAAAAGAGAAAATTAAATATATTTAGTTTAATTGGCGAGGTGCTCTTATGGGCTCTCGCTCTCTTTTGTGTATCTATTTCGATCGTAAGCACTATTGACACGCATACGAATTATTCGTGCTCTTACTTTGGATATAGGTCATCAGTCATCGTTTCTAAATCGATGGCTGATGCCAATCCAGAGAATACTTACTTAGACGAATCGATGACTCGTATTGACAAACATGATGTTATCACCGCAAAAGAAGTCAAATATGACGATATTAAACTATATGATGTCGTTCTTCATCTTGAAGGAAACAGTCTTATTTGTCATCGAGTCGTCGATAAATACGAAGATAACGGAACATCTTATTTAGTCACCCGCGGTGACGCTAATAACATTAATGACGCTCCATTCGCCTATTCGCTATGTAGAGGCAAAGTCGTCAATGTTATCCCTAAGATAGGAGAAGTAGTCCTTTTCTTACAAAGCGGCTATTTCTTCCTGGCGTTATTCGTTTCAATCTTACTTGTAGCAGGCACACTCTTTACAATCTCTCTTCTTTCCGATAAGAAAAAAGCAAAAACCATCGCTCAAACTCCATCCAATATGGATGTAATAGATCAGGAAATTGATGATAAAGAGGAATCCAAAGAAGAAAAGAAAGAACAATAACTGATTATTAAGTTAGAGGAAAAAACTATGAAAAAATGCAATAAGGTCATATTGCCAATTTCAATCATATCTTTTTCCTTTGCCTTAATTTCCTTGAATCACGCTTTAGCAACGTATCTAAATTCTTCTAATGCCAGCGATCTTGCAATTGGCATTTCTGGAGTCATGACAAAACTTGGCGATGCCGACTATTATTTATTTTGGAATGATGATGATCCAGTCGCGTTAACTTATGATAATGATATTTATTCCTATACGCAAAACGTTTTAACAACAGGCGATTATTCTTACAAAATAACCGATGCATATAGCAAAACAATATATCAATCAAATTCATTTAACCTGGGTTTGACTGGGGATTTTTCACTTTCCTTTGATTCTACAAGCAAAGAATCATCATTAACTTATTCATTCTCCATTGAAGATGATGGACAAGCATTTGGCGAAGGAATGTATTGTTATCCAACAACATCTGAGTTAACTGCTTCAAATTGTTGGATAGTCGGGAGTTTCTCCAATTGGTCGTTAGGTTCTTCTTCAAGAGTTCAGATGTATGTTAATGGAGACAACACCTCAGACAAAGGAATAGCTAAGCACGTATATTTTAAGGAAGGCGATTCGTTCAAGTTTGTCTCTGGGTCCGGTTGGTATGGGTCACAACACTTATACGCCGCAACAGGCTTTAGCGAATTTAGTTCATGCTTTTCTTGCAACTCTTCATCGGATGATAACATTACAGTTAAAGCAACTGGCTATTATGATTTTGCTTTGAACTCTTCAAACGAAATGTACGTTTCTAAATCAGTAGACAGTGATTATACACAAGGAACAATTAATGATACTGTTACGACATTTACTTTAGATGCAACAAAATACGCTTCCAATAATATGTATTTATCCTTCTACGGTTCAAATACCAATGCATTAATTGAAGCTGCAACCATTTTGAATCTGTTCTTTTCTAAAACGAATGTTACCTGCGTATTGAGCAAGAATATCTATTTAAAGCCTTCAAATTGGAATTCAGCTAATGCTTGGTTTGTGACACAAGTGAGCAATTCCGATAAAAGCAAAACCGAAAACATAAAGATGGAAGAATGGTCGGATAACAGTTATTTCGTTGCTAATATCTCTACCATTTATTCCACTGCTAATTTCTATCGTATGGATCCTTCTGATACTTCACTTGATCCTAACAAATGCTGGAATAAAGTTGTATCGCTTAGCGATAATAATTCCATAGACGTAAAAAATTATTCATGTTTCGAGATTACTGTACCTTCTGATTCGACCTGGGCAGAAAATGACAGCGCCATTTCATCCATTCCAACAGGTGCACCACTTTACACCCTTACTCATTAAAATCAAAGGAGATCACATATGAAAAAGAAACTTAACATCCTATTATTTACCGGTTTACTACTTAGTG
>CAVKAU010000021.1:0-4451 GCA_963654035.1 bacterium
GAGATACGGTATGCCTTCATTCCGTTTAGAAAAGAATCTTGTTGATGCAGAAATAAAAGTCATTGAAGAACTCGGCGTTAAATTCAAATTAGGCGTCGAAGTTGGAAAAGACGTGAGCTTAAACGATCTTCGTAAAGATGGCTTTAAAGCGTTCTATTTAGCGATCGGATGTCAAGGCGGAAGAGTTTTAGGCATTGAAGGAGAAAATAAAGAAAACGTTATTTCTGGCGTCACTTTCCTCCATAAATACAATGAAGAAGGATACCCACTTTCTGGAAAGGTCGTTGTTGTTGGCGGAGGAAATGTCGCAATGGATGTTGCAAGAGCCGCCAAACGTGCTGGAGGAGAGGTAAGCATGTATTGCCTTGAATCAAGAGAAGAGATGCCAGCGAGCAAAGATGAAATCGAAGACGCTCTAGCAGAAGGTATCACCATTAATAATGGTTGGGGTCCGAAAGTCATTTTAGGTAAGGAAAAGGCGAATAAAATCGTTTTCAAGAAATGTATTTCAGTTAAAGACGAAACAGGAAAATTCAATCCTGAATATGATGAAAACCAAACTATTGAAGCTGATGCCACGTATATTCTAACCGCTATTGGACAAAGCGTAGTCCTCGGTGACCTACTTAAAGATAGTAAGGTAGAAACTAGAAGAGGCAATTTCATTCTTGCTGATTCTTGGACGTATCAAACAAAAGAAAGTGATATTTTTGCTGGTGGAGACGTTTATTCTGGACCGCGCTTTGCAATTGATGCCATAGCAGCTGGCAAAGAAGCGGCGGATTCCCTTCACCGCTACGTCCATGAAGGTCACTCTTTAACCTTAGGACGCGTAAAACGTGATAATTTTGTCTCAATAGATAAAGACAATCTTGTCGATATAAAAGATTACGACCACACGCCAAGACAATATGTAAATCTTGATAAGAGCAAGCTGAATTCAACTCGTGACCCACGTCTTCCATTCACTGAAGAAGAAGTAAAAAAGGAAACTTCACGTTGCCTTTCTTGCGGAAGAGCGATTGTCGATCAAGGAATATGCATTGGATGTGGACTTTGCACAACACGTTGCAAATTCGATGCCATTCATATGGAAAGCATGGATAAGCCAAAATGGGGCCCAGATTATGAACATTTAGTTGGAGCTGTCCTTAAAGAAGAGGGAGCGCGTATCGGTAGAAGCATTGCTCGTCCATTCAAAGGCAAGAAGGACCTCAATAAATAATGCATGAGATAGGAACCCTTTCTAGAGCCATTGAAGAAATAGAGAAAGTCGCTTTAGAGAATAAGATTGAAAGCATAAAAGTCGTCACTTTTCAAATTGGCGAAGCAAGTGGATATATCACAAAGTTTTTCACCGACTATTTTCCGATTATCACTAGTGAAAAGCCTTTATTTAAGGATTGCGAATTGAAAATAATTCAAACTAAAGCAGAGGCTATTTGCCTAAATTGCCACACTCTTTATAACGTAATGAAACAAAAAGGCGTTTGCCCTCGTTGTGGCTCAAGAGAAAAGGAAATGATCGGTGGGCAAGAATTTCTCATTAAAGAACTTGTTTACTAACCTATTCATTTAATTAATCTTTCGGAATTTTTCACAATCTACCGAAAGATTATTTTAATTTCCGAAAGAAAAAATGATTTTCCGAAAGATTATTTGATTTTCCGAAAGAATAATTGTATATTTTTACTAGAGGCTAGAATATGAACAAAGAAACGGAAAAATTATTGGCCCTAAAAGAGGGATCTAATATAGAATTTAAAGAATCTTCGACGAAAGTTCCTGATAGTTTCTATGAAACTTATTCTTCTTTTTCTAACACCGATGGCGGAACTATCTATCTTGGAATCAAGGAAGGCAAAAGGAACGTCATCGTTGGAGTTAAAAATCCGGATGAGCAGAAAAAAGCAATAGAAAAAGTGAGTTATTGCTCAATTAAGGAAGACAATATCGAAATATTAAATTGCGAAGATAAGAAAATAATTAAGGTGAGCGTCCCTAAAGCCCCAAAAGAGGCGAGGCCTGTATATATAAAAGGTAATCTTTTGCTATCTTATGAAAGGATAGGCGATGGAGATTTTCTTTTAAGAGAAGACAAAATTACTAATTTCTTAATAGACCGTCGTCAGATTCGTTTTGACTCGATGCCTAACGCTTTGAATTTAGATTTCACTAGAGTCGATATGGACGCTTTAAAAAACTATCGTTCATATTTAAATTCACTCGTCCCAAATAACATTTACAAATCTCTGTCAGATCACGATTTTTTGGTTAGAATAGGAGCGTTATGCAATGATGATGACAAAGAGATTCTTACTAATGGAGCCGTGTTTTTCTTCGGCTACATTAGTGATATCATGCAATTATCGCCATATTTCTTTCTCGATTACCAAGAATTAATCAGCGGAGATTCAAGATGGGACTACCGCCTTGTTTCCGATGACATTTCCTATAATTGCAATTTGTATAATTTTTTTGAAATGGTTTCTAAGCGTTTAGTAAGCAATCTTCCGAATCCTTTTAAGACAGATGGTATCTCCAACTTAAATGGAAATGATATTAAGCGCGCTGTAATTGAAGCCCTAGTTAACGCTATCTCGAATCAAAATTATCTAGCTCTTCCTGGCTTAATGATTAAAAAGAACGCTACAAGCATAAAGTTCACGAATTCAGGTGATATTTTACCAGGAATTGAACAGGCTAAAAGAGGCGGGATAAGCGAACCTAGAAATGCCAACATTATGAATTATTTACGCATAATTCAAGTGGCTGATAGAGCAGGAGCAGGCGTGCCATCTATTTTTGACACGTTCAAGACTTATCATTTTCCTGAACCGGAATTAAGCGTCAAAAACAATCCATTGAGAACCGAGCTTAACTTAAGCTTCTTGCAACTTCCTTCAATGACTCCCAATCGCGAAGAAAAACTAAAAATATTATCCTCCCTGGATAATGCAGAAGAAGGTCTTACGGCAATAGAGATTTCGAATATTATCAAAAAGAAGACTACAGTTACCAATCAGATATTGAATGAGCTATTGTCTCTTTCCTTGATTTATACAAATGGCAAAAAGACTAAAGGAAGAAAGTTTTTCAAGACAAAATAAAAAAGCACCATCTTAAATCCGTTAGGGTTTTACGGTGCTTTTTTGAATTTTAGTTGTTTGTTAATTCTCTTTTTATCGCTTCAACAATAAGTGGAGCAATGCTAATTGTCGATATTGATGGATTTTTGTTTTCGATTGAATCTGAAACCATCAAACATGAAACGCCAGCGTTGTTTAGTTTTTCGAGGGCGTTGCCAGAGAAGACGCCATGAGTGGCTGCAACCCAGCAACGTTTTGCTCCGTCTTCAAGAAGTTTCGAAGCAACGGCGGACATTGTTCCAGCCGTATCGATAATGTCATCGACTAAGATACAAAGTTTATTTTGAACATCACCATGTAAGCCTAAGACTTTTGCTTTATTAGGAACTGGTCTATGTTTATCTGCGTAGGCGAATGATGAACCAGGAAGAAGGGCTGCGAAAGCTTGCGCTCTAGCAACTCCGCCATGGTCAGGGGAAACAACGGTTACATCTTTCAAGGAAACGTTAGCTTGAGCCAATCTTTCTTTGAAATTTTCGGCAAATAATTCCATAGCCGAGAGGTTTTCTGTTTCAATGCCAAATTTAGGCATGACTTTTAAAGAATGCAAATCGCAAGTATATAATTTATCGGCTCCAGCTGCTTTGATTAAATCTGATACCAATAAAGCGGAAACTGGATCCCCTTCATCGATAACGCGATCTTGCCTTGCATATCCATAATAAGGAATAAATACAACGATTCTTCCTGCTTCAGCGTTCCTTAAAGCATTAAGGAAGACCAATAATTCCATTAAGCGTTCGTTCGCCGGAGAGAACGTCGAGTGAATGATGAAGATATTCTTGTCCTTGACCGGAAGCATAGGCTTCGAAAAAACCTCACCATCGGCAAAGTGCATGACTTTAGCCTTCTCACAGTTTATTCCAAGTAGATTGGCGACATTGTTTGCCAAGGTTGGGTTTGAACCAAGAGAGAAGAGCAACGTTGAATTTAGTTCCATGATTATTTTTAACCCTTAAATAATGATACTATGAATATAAAGGAAAAGTAACTTTTATTTCGTCGAGAAACATAAAAAGAGAAAAAGCCTCTACATTCACGAAAATAATAATTGACATCTTTGAAAGCTTTCTTAAAATTCATTTTGTTTTGGATTTTAAGGAGTTAAGAATGAAAAAAGTAAATTTGTTGTTGCTAGGCGCATTATCTTTCGTTGCTTTAAGCAGTTGTGCCGATAATAATTCTTCGATAGATAACGTTTCTAGTAGTGAAGAATCATCAAAGGAAGAAGTCAACCCATTAGAGGTGGCTCTTAAAGCAGCAAAAGCTGAAAAAATATCAATTAAGGGGAATGTAATACAT
>CAVKAU010000022.1:0-2294 GCA_963654035.1 bacterium
AAAGCCAATTCAAATAAATCTATCCTCATTATAGTTCAGTCGATAATTCTTATCGTTTTGCTGATTTTTGTGTTCGTTTATATGCAATTTATGAATCCTAAAGGAATGTCGATGAATATCAAAAATCCTGCGATGAAAGTCTTTATTGGCCTCATGCTTGGCATTATTTCCTCTTTTTTAGGAATTGGCGGAGGGCCAATAAATGTAGCGGTTCTTGCTTTATTTTTTGCAATGCCAATCAAAGAATCATCAGTTAATTCCTTAATTGTGATTATTTTCTCCCAAATCGCAAAAATCGGTTATTCTCTTTGCGATGGAAGTTTGATTTCCTTATTTGATGTTTCTTCCTTAAATGGAAATGATCAATCGTGGTGGATTTTCTTGCTTGTTTTAGTTCCAATTTCCGCTATTGGATCTTTGCTTGGAACTTATTTAAACAAGAAGTTACCATCAAAAGCCATTTCCTTGATGTACATAATTACGATTTTCATCATTATTGGCATAAATATTTATAACATCGTTAACCAATCTTTGATTTTATTGGCTTAGAGAAAAAGACTTTGTATTTATACAACATACTCTAAAGTGTTAAAATAACTTCGGCAAAATCTTTGCCTTAGTTTTTCTTATGGTAATACTTGAGTCAGTAATGGATTTAATTGACAAGATCGTTGAATTTTTCAGGTCTTTAGATTGGACAACCATCATCACCTGGGTGGTGCTTGGGTTAGTGATAGTTGCTATTTTAGTAATAGGCATTAGCTTTTTGGTTATTAGCATTTGTGATGGAAAATTTACTAATAAAATAAATGTTTCATCGATGGGAACAAGGGTTTATCGCATTAATTCATTGCAAGGCGAAGTTACTTATTTTGATCTTTCAAACATCAGTAAGAAAAAGAAGGCAACAATCGATAAGTTTTACACTTTCTTTATTAAGGATGACCAAGAAAAAATCAAGAAATGGATTAATAGCATTTTCGAAGGAAAACAAACATCCGAATTCCTTCAAACTAGCATCTACTTGGATGAAGAAGTGAAAAAAGGCGGAAAAAGAAAAACGATTCCCTCGTTATTGAAAATATCTAAATCAGACCCATCGCACGGGTTACTTCACCTAGAAAACTGCATCCTGCAAAATTCGGCAAAAAAGAGACGCAATTTGCAACTGAATCCGATTATTTCCGAGAATGATTTCGCTGGAAAGCTTAAGAATAATGGCACAGCTAGGGGAACGACATTCTGCTTCAATATCAGAAGAAAGAGAGTCGGGGGGTACGATACGAACATCCCTAAACAAGTATCGGCCAAATTCCGTATTGCCCTCGATAGATTTATCACTGGGAACGTCTCTTTATTAAAACTTTCAGACTATGAATTGCTCGTTTGCAACTATGATATAAGCGATAATGATGAAGCAGTTATTTACGGTCTTAAAGCCGTCAATGGCGTTACTAATGCCTTGATTGGCAAAGGAAAGGCTGAAGATTTCCCATATGTCATTAAAGCAGGCGTGGTTGCTAACAAAGACACATTCGGTGACACGGAATCGATTATTGATTGCTCCACTAGAAGCGCCGTAAGTGCCTATGATACCTCCTCCTCTTTATATGTCTACCGCAAGGGAGTTGATTCGGGAATAAGCCTTGATGTCACAAAATATCGCTCTGAAGTTGAAAGGATCATCCAGGAAAAGCGAATCACCAACCTTTTCCAACCTATATATGGCGTGGCCAGGCATACGGTAATTGGCTATATTGCTTGCCCAAAGCCTGACGCAGATAGAACTTCCTTCTCAACAATCGAAGAACTTAAGAACTATGCAATTAGAGCAAAAGACCATAACAATTTGTTCAATTACATCGCTAAGACAAATGTATCGCGTTTCATCGCTGAAAGGCCGTTACGTTCCCAAAGACTCTTCCTTCCCGTAATGGTAAGAGAATTGCAAACAATACCGGCAATATATTCGAATCTAAAAGGAGCGAAAGATGCCAATATCACATTCTTAATTCGTGAAACCGAAGCGTTTGCTTCCGTAAAACAGGCTGGTGAAGAAAACTTCCTCGCCCTCATTAAAAATATTCGCGATGAAGGATTCAAGGTCGGACTTATCGTTCAGGGACAATCAATCAATATTGATGCAGCCGTCCTAAACATGGTTGATATCTTCTTTGTTGATTTCAAAAACGATGATATTGACTCAAAACACATGGATATGACTATTCGTTCTCAACTCCACGCTCTCGTTGAAAAACTTCTAAAATATTCTAAAATCATCGTTGGCATTAACC
>CAVKAU010000023.1:0-8379 GCA_963654035.1 bacterium
TAGAATGAAGGAAGAATTAGCTGAATTAGGTTTTGAACTTCAATTGAAAACCAATCAAGAATTATTAACGTTTATTAACGAAGATGGCGATATCGTTAACAAAATTGCAGGACAATACGAATTCTGCCTATATTTAGACAAAGATGGATATATCTCTAAGATGTTAGAAATGTCTGGTTTAAGGCTTTTTAACTCATCAAAAGCAATTTATCTTTGCGACGATAAGATGCTTACGCACATCTTTTTGGCAAATAAAGGAATTAAAATGCCAAAAACATATTCTGCCCCTTTAAATTATTCATCGTCCAACGATCCTTCGTTTCTTGAATGTGTTGAGAAGGAATTGGTTTTTCCTATCGTTGCAAAGCGAAATTATGGCTCATTAGGCAAAGGCGTATTTCTTTTAAACAATCATGATGAGCTTCTAGATTTTGAAAATAAATATAAATCCGAGCCACACATATATCAGGAATTTATTGATTCTTCGTTTGGCTTTGATTACCGAATGATTGTTGTTGGTGGAAAATTTGTCGCTGGCATGAAACGTTATAACGATAATGGCGACTTCCGAAGCAACATTGCTCAAGGTGGTAAAAGCAAAATAGAAATAATAAGCGAGACATATATATCTTTAGCAGAAAAAGCAGCAAAAGATCTTCAATTAGATTATTGTGGGATTGATCTTCTTCAAGGGAAAAATGGCGAACCTATTTTATGTGAAGTAAATTCAAATGCCTTCCTTGATGGAATAGAGAGAACAACCGGAATAAATGTGGCAAGAGCCTACGCAAAGCATATCGTTGGATCTTTAGAAAAATAAAACGGGCCTAAATGGTCCGTTTTTATTTAGTTGTCGAAATTACTTTGTTTATTTATTTTCAGTAGGAGCTACGCCCGTTCCGTTGCTCTTCTTTAATTCAACAAGAATTTGAGCAAGGATTTCTTTTTCTGTTGGTTCAGGTAAGCCTGGTTCAACAGGAGCAGGTCTTTCTTCTGGATGCTTTTGATAATAGGCTTCAAGAAGTTCAGCATCGATTTGTTTCTTCTTTGCAATGACAGAATTAGCAATTTTGACAATTGCGAATAAAACCAAAGCAATGATGATAAATGAGATAGCGGCGTTAATTAATGTGCCCCAATCAATGACGGCAGACATATTGTAAGTATATGTTGTGCCATGTAATGTGTACTTGCTAAGAATTGTGGTTTTAACATTTTCAATGAGGGTTGGGGTTTCGTTAACGGTGGCTTCGCCATAAGTTGCAACTGCTTCTGCTTTAGCTAAAGCTTGAAGATCGGCAGCATCAAAGAATTGCCCTAATCCATTGACTGAATCCATTCCTCTTTGAGCATCGTTTAAAGCTGGAAGAACGGTAACAAGTCCTTTTAAACCTCCTGGAACTGCCCAGGTGCAAACGCTTAATAAGATATTGACAACAGCGTTTGTAATTGCGCTAAAGGCACCACCAATGACGACACCGACGGCCAACATTAAGGCATTGCCTTTGTTAATAAATTCTTTGAATTCTTTCCAAAGTTTTCCTTTTTCTCTTTTTGTTTTTGCCATAATTTCTCCTCCGACAACTTCAATTATTGTATTACTTGACAATCTAAAGTTAAATTGTAAAAATTGAAAATAAAATATTTGCAATTCATTATTTAGCGATATTCTGGCAATCTCTTAGTTTTATATTGAATATAAAATTTGCTAAAATACTAAGGATGGAACAGGATTCTTTATTTTACGATAAGAAAATAGATGCCCCTTTGCCAGAGAGGATGAGGCCAAAAACTTTAGATGAATTTGTTGGTCAAAATAATCTTATTGGCGAAGGGAAAATACTAAGAAAACTCATAGATGAAGATAAAATATCATCGATGATTTTTTGGGGGCCTCCAGGAGTTGGAAAGACAACTTTGGCAGAAATTATCGCCAATAAAACAAAATCGAAATTCATTATCTTCTCAGCTGTAACTTCCGGAATCAAAGAAATTAAGTCAGTTATGGAAGAGGCCGATAAAAATAAAAGATTCGGTGACCGAACGATATTGTTCGTTGATGAAATTCACCGATTTAACAAAGCCCAGCAAGACGCTTTCTTGCCTTACGTGGAAAGAGGATCAATTATATTGATTGGCGCAACAACAGAAAACCCATCTTTCGAAATCAATAACGCTTTGCTATCTCGTTGCAAGGTGTTCGTCTTAAACCCCTTAAGTGTGGATGACATAGTAACGTTGCTAAAACGCGCAATTAATACAGAAAACGGCTTTGGAAACGAAAATATAAAAATCGATGATCAAATCCTTAATGATATAGCCGTCTTCTCCAATGGGGATGCAAGGAATGCGTTATCAACGTTAGAGATATTAATTACAAATTCCGACAAGCAAGGCGACAAGATTGTCGTTAAAAGAGAAATGCTTGAGCAAATAACATCTAAGAAGACATTCTTATATGATAAAAGGGGCGAGGAGCATTATAACATTATCTCCGCCTTGCATAAGTCTATGAGGAATTCCGATCCCGATGCAGCCATATATTGGCTTGCAAGAATGCTTGAAGCTGGCGAAGAGCCGTTATATATTGCTAGGCGTTGCATAAGATTTGCTTCGGAAGATGTTGGGATGGCCGACCCTAGGGCCCTTGAAATTGCTATCGCAGGTTATCAAGCCTGCCACTTCATTGGAATGCCTGAGTGCTCAGTAAACTTAACAGAGGTCGTAACTTATCTCTCATTGGCACCTAAATCTAATGCTATGGAAGTTGGCTATGACTTAGCTGCAAATGACGCAAAAAAGATGTTAGACGAGCCTGTGCCAATGAATATAAGAAATGCCCCAACTTCCTTAATGGAAGAATTGGGCTATGGAAAAGGCTATATTTATGTTCATGACACAAAAGAAAAAATGGCCGCAATGCAATGTCTTCCTGATTCTTTGAAAAATAAGGAGTATTATAAACCTGGAAATCAAGGTCTTGAGAGCAAATATGCCGAAAGACTTAAAGCAATAAAAGATTGGAAAAAAGCAAACACGAAATAAATGGAGGTAGCAAAATGAAAATCTTATTAGTAGAAGACGAGAGAGATCTCTCAAGCGTAATTGTTCGCGTCCTAAACGCAAACAAATACGATGTTGACACGGCGTTTAATGGCTTAGAAGCCATAAACCGCGTTCACCAAAGCATGTATGAACTTATCATTACAGATTTGATGATGCCAAAGATGGATGGCATTCAATTGGTCCAACAAATCAGAAAAGAAGGAAACAACACACCAATATTGATTCTTACAGCTAAATCACAAATCGATGATAAGGTTGAAGGATTAGATGCTGGTGCTGATGATTATTTAACAAAGCCATTCTCAATGAAAGAATTCCTTGCTAGAATTCGCTCTTTAACAAGAAGAAAAGGTGATTTATTAGAACCGTATAAAATTGAAAACCTTGAACTTGACCACAACACTTTCGAAATTAGAACCCCTGAAGGATCATTGCCATTAACTGATACGGAATATCGTTTATTCGAATATCTCTTAAGGAACAAAAATATGGTTCTATCAACCGAGCGTATCATGGAAAACATTTGGGGGTACGACACAGAAGTAGAGATCAACGTCGTTTGGGCTTATCTGTCTTCATTAAGAAAAAAACTTGCTCAAATTAAATCTGATGTCACCATTAAAGCCATGCGTGGAGTTGGATATAAAATCGTTAAAACAAGCGAAGAAAATGAAAAATAAGCGGGTTTTACCGCTTATTTTTTTATTTTTTGATTTTTTATTTCTTTTGTTTTGCTAAATATTCTTCATAAGCTTTTTGCTGCTCATGGGCCTTTTTATAGGCCTTTTGTTGTTTTTCGATTAGTTTTTTATTCTCGAAATAATCAATCCCCATTGCTCTTTTAGCACGCATGCCAATGAAGGCTGCTTTTTGCTGAGCTTTTGCCGTGCCTTCTTTAAGAATTTCATAAACGTGTGGGATATCTTTTTCTAATTCATGACGACGTATGCGCATCGGCTCAAGAACTTCATTAAGACATTTGGCCAAGAATTTCTTAACTGTTACATCACCTATTCCACCTTTTTCGTAAGCGGCTTTTAATTCGTCTAAGTTGTGAAATTCTGGATAATACGAGGCAAACATTGAATCGGTCGCAAACGCTTCAAGATAGATAAATACTGGATTGTCTTTTGTATGTCCTGGATCTGATGGCTTAAGATGCGTTGGATCGGTGAACATCGACATAACTTTTTTATTTACCGTTGCTTCATCGTCTGTTAAATATATGCAATTCCCAAGAGATTTGGACATCTTCGCTTTTCCATCTGTTCCTGGTAAGCGTCTAGCATAGGCGTTATCTGGCAACATGATTTTTGGTTCAACAAAAACTGGTTTAAATAAAGAATTAAACTTATGAGCGATTTCTTGAGCTTGTTCAACCATTGGTGATTGGTCTTCTCCGGCTGGAACGATATTTGTTCCAAATAACAAGATATCTGCAACTTGTGAGATAGGATAGGTGAGGAAGCCAACAGGGATGCTTTCGCCAAATCCCCTCATTGCCAATTCGCTTTTAACCGTTGGATTTCTTTCTAAACGAGAAAGAGAGACCATATCCATGAAATAGCATGTAAATTCAGTGAGTTCAGGAATTCTCGATTGAACAAAAATTGTAACTTTATTTGGATCAATACCTGCAGCTAGGTAATCGAGTGCAACCTCAATAACATTATCTTCGACTTTTTGGATGTTTCCAGCGTTATCAGTTAATGCTTGGGTATCGGCAATCATGATATACATCTCATCAAAATCACCATTATTTTGCAGTTCAACTCTTCTTTTTAAAGAACCAACATAATGTCCAATATGAAGCCTACCAGTTGGACGATCGCCAGTAAGCATTACTTTAGGTAACTTCTTTTCTTCTTCCATAACATTCACCAAAATCTTTATTAGTTTATCACTACTTCATTAAATTATGAAATCATTCCACGCTCTTAAGGGACTCAACCATGAGAACCTTCTTGATTCGTTTTGTGAGTAAAAGATTAACAATAAACGCAACAACGAAAGTTAAGGCAAACGAAATCACATATGAAATTATCGTAATTGAATACAGGTACTCAACCAATTCAACAACGTTCGTTCCTAAAACAGCAAGCATGAATGGGTAACCTAAGAGTAAGCCAAAGATTACGCCTAGGGCAGTTAAAGACATTGTTTCAAATAAAAGTGAAAGGGAAATTTCATGTCTTGAGAACCCTAAAACCTTTAAGGTCGCGATATCTCTCGTTCTTTCTTGGAAATTCATCAAAGCAAGGTTGTAAAGAACAACAATCGCCAAAAGAATGGCAAAAACCTTTACGGCATTTGTCATAACGTAGACCCCAGACATAACATCTTGAATCATCATTCGCCTTTGTGCATAAGTCGTAACGCCTGATACATTAGAGTCGTTTTTCGATATGTTATCAGCTATATCTGAAGCATTGCTACCAGAATCGACTTTAAGATATGCCGTATTATAAACAAAAGTATCTTCTCCTTTTAAAAATGGGGCATCCGTGTATACGTAAATCCCATGGTAAACAAACGCCTCTTGAATTAAAGCAATCTCAGCCTCATAAGAGATTGTGTTATAAGTAAAGTGAATTGTATCACCAACTTTTGCGCCTGTTTTATTGGCAACCTTTTGTGTTATCGCAACCTTATCATGATCAAAAGACATGCTAATGGTATCGGTATCTTTTTGAATGACGTAAATTCTAGTTTCAACTTGGGCTCCATCTCCAACAAATACAGATGTGCTTGTCATGATATAAGGATCAACGCTCTTTGCTCCCTCATAAGAAAGAAGGTCATCGCGCATCTCTTTTGCCGAGCATGATGATTTGTAAGAAATGCTCATATCCGTGTTATAGAACATAGTTAGGTCATGTTCGATGCCATTATCAACCGTGTCTTCAATTCCAAAGCCACAGCAAAGCAAAGCGGTGCACCCTAAAACGCCAATTATGACCATCAAGGATTTAACTTTGTTCATACGAATGTTTCTAAAAGCCATCTTAAAAGAAAGTTTATTTACCTTGTCTTTCTTGGATGATGACACGTGCTTGTATTTAAATTTTGGGGGTTCGGGACGCATCGATTCAACAGGTTTAAGGGAGACTTCTTTATGACAAATCAAGAATGTTACGAGAGCTGAAACGCCTAAAAAGACAATAGCAGTTAAGATTCCTTCCCACACAGGGAAGACAAATTTCATTGTCGGCAAGGAATAAAGAATGGAATATTTTTGGCCAAGGATCCTAGGAATTAAAATAGGGCCGAGAATTTCACCAATTAAGATTCCAAGTCCGACTAACATTCCCGTTAATCGAATATAATGCCAATAGATTTGTCCCTTACGCAAACCGATTGCTTTCATCGTGCCAATCTGGGACCTTTCTTGGAGAATTCTTTGGGAAAGAGTCGTAAGAATAACCAAGATAGCTACGGCGAAGAAAACAAAAGGGAAAACGAAAGTAAATTGTCGAGCTTGTGTAACGTCATTATTGATTGTCACATAGAATGGCATTTCAGATCTTGATGTTGTTAAATAAAGATTGTTTTCTTCTTTATTTCCAAAATAATTATTAATTTTTTCTTTGAGAATTGATACACGCCTCTCATCTTTTACGGAAATTAGGTATTGATTTGGGTTGGTAAGAATTTCCGATGATTGGGAGTTGAAACCCATGTTCATTTGCATTAATTTGAAGATTAGTTTAACACCATTGGAGGTGAAATTATCTTCAAGCATTTTCGTGACGCCTTTCTTAAAGGTGGCATCAGACATCAAAACAAGAGAGGTATTGTATGATGATTTTGTTATGTTTTCTGGATGTGACATGAATCCAGTGATCATCCCATCAAAAGAAATCGTGTCTTCTTTAAAGATATTCTTGCCACCATCTTTAAGATAGACATCAAGAACATCGGCAAAATCTGAAATTCCATAAGAAGAAAGAGTTAGGAAGAACGAGGCATCTCCTCCAATTTCATATTTATTGGCAACAGTAAGTGATTTGTCTCCTTTGAATTCTTTATCTAGGAAAAGGAATTCTTTTTCATCTCCATTAGATTCCAATTCGCCATAAGGTTTAGAAATATCGGGCATAGTTGGAGTAACGGCTAAATAGATATCCATTGAGCCAACATTGCAAGGAAGATAGAGACGACCTTCTATAGTTTCATCATCATTAAGCAAAGAGGAAATTTCCTCCTCGTCTTTCGCGTCATACTTAGTTGTGGTCACCCATAATGAAGCAAGATTTCCTTCAGAATATACTTCATTTACGCGATTTTCGAAGGAATCAGCGTTTGCTAAAAGTCCAACAAAAAGTGTTACGGCAATAGCTCCGATTGCCACAATAGAAAGAAATTGAGCCCAGCCTTTCTTTAAGGAACGGATGAGCATTTTATTTAATAAGCCAATGGTTGATTTCTTTTTCATTACCAATCTACTTCCTCTGGGCTTATTGGGTTAGGGTTTTCTTCGTCAGAAATGATTTTTCCGTCTGATATACGAATAATGCGTTTCGCACATTCGGCAATTTTAGAATTGTGCGTAACGATAATAACCGTTTTCTTATAATTAACGGCAACATCATAAAGAATTTTGAGAATTTGAGCGCCTGTTTTTGAATCAAGTGCACCGGTTGGTTCATCGCAAAGCAACAAACGAGGATTTTTGACGATTGCTCTAGCTATAGCAACACGTTGCTGCTCTCCGCCAGATAATTGAGATGGGAAATTGAATTTTCTTTTGCTTAAGCCAACTTCTTCAAGAATCTTTTCTGAATCAAATGGATTTTTAGCAACTGATGCGGCTAATTGAATGTTTTCTAAAGCGGTAAGGTTAGGCATTAGATTATAGAATTGAAAAACAAAGCCAATGTCCTCTCTTCTAAATTTAGAAAGTTTCTTGAAATCATATTTAGCAACGTCTTCTTCGCCAATCATATATGATCCTGACGTGGCATTATCCATCGCGCCAAGAATGTTAAGCAATGTTGATTTTCCTGCGCCTGAAGCGCCAAGGATGATTGCAAAAGTTCCTTCTTCTAAATTAAAAGAAACTCCATTAAGAGCATGCACTTCATTTTCGAGGCCAGCATTGTATGTTTTTGTTAGATTTTCTACTTTGATTTCATTCATCTTTTCTTACCTTAAGACAACAAAATAATTATGAAGTTTTCTTTTAGAAAAGCAATGAATAATTACAAATGTAGCATTGATATTAAAATCGACTAAAGTTAGTAAGCACCAACTTAAAATCGTGAATATATAATCTAGCGCGCTATGATCGATTGGATAAACACACTATTGACG
>CAVKAU010000024.1:0-5410 GCA_963654035.1 bacterium
AAATCACCGGTAAAAACCCGGTGTTTTTTAAATATTCAGTCTAAAACCCCACCTGTTTGATGTTCTCTTCGCTTAAGAATTTTTGGCAAAAGTATCAAATAAACGACAAGCGAAGTAAATGATGCGACTGTATCGGCGATAGGTTCAGCATAGAAAACCAAGAAAGCATTCCCTGAACAAAATGGCAAAAGAATCGTTAAAGGCAAAAGAAGAACCATCTTTCTAAATAAAGATAGCCAAATAGAATATTTTGCTTGCCCTAAACCGGTGATTCCATCCACGCAAACATATTGGAAAGACAAAGGAATAATTCCATACATATAAATGGAAATAACCTCTCCTGCCGTAGAGATGACGTTTTCGTTAGGCGTTGACGAAGATAAAGAAATAAACAATCTAGCAAACGGAGAGCCAATAAAGAAAGATAAAGCAAATGAAGCGGATGTGAATAACAAAGCAAACACAATAAGCTGCTTTTCCGCTTTCTTGATTAAATCGATATTTTTAGCCCCATAGTTATATGAAAGCAAAGGCTGAGTTCCTGTAGATATCCCAAGTAATGGGCCAGTAAATAAAGAGAAGAAAGCTTGAGTGATTGTCGCAACCTCAATATAGAAATCTGCATCATTTCCGCCAAAAGATTTGATTGATGTATTCAAGGCAATATAAATTACTGAGTCAGTCGCTAGGATGATAAATGGCGAAAAGCCAAGTTTTATGATCTTTTTAACGATTTTCCAATCAAGTTTCTGAAAGGACAATTTGATATCTGTCACCTTTAAAAGAAGGAACAAGACGAATAAGAAAGAGATAAATTGCGATATCAAGGTCGCCCATGCAGCCCCAGCAACACCAGTATTGAAAACATAAATAAAGATTGGATCAAGAATGATATTCAATATTGCCCCTATCAAGGTAACAATCATTGCTAACAATGACTTTCCCTGGGCGATAACAAATTGGTTCAGGCCTAAAGTTAGAATCGAGAAGAATGTTCCGCCTAAATATATAAGGAAATATTGATAAGCATAAGGAAATGATGCGTCAGAAGCACCAAACAAATACAAAAGAGGCTTGCCAAGTGGGTAGAAGATACAAACAATTATAGTTGATAGGATAATCAGTAAAATAAATGAATTAGACAATATCTTTTTGGCGTTATTTTCATTCTTCTCTCCTAAAGACATTGAAAAGATCGGTGATCCGCCATATCCAACCCAATAAGCAAAAGAGGAAATAAAAGTCGTTATTGGCGCGACAACTCCTACGCCAATTAAAGCAATTTCTCCAACATCTGGCATATTTCCAATAAATATGCGATCAACGATGCTATATAGAACCGACACTAACTGAGCAAGCATGCTAGGCAAAGCCAATTGCATGATGCTTTTAAGGGTATTTTTGTTGCCTAAATCTAATTTTCGCACGTGAACGATTTTAGACCTAAAAGAAAACAAAATCATTAAAAAGTCGCCCATTTGAAAAGAAACCATATTCCTTGCATGCGCTTTTGCTGATTTCTATAATGTTGCTGCCTTCTAGGGAGGATAGAAAATGCCAATAAAAGATTATTCAATGTTAGATTTAATTGGAAACACCCCATTAATCCGTCTTAAAAAGATTGAAGAAAGGTATCATTCCCCATCGCCAATATATGCCAAACTTGAAAGATGTAACCCAAGCGGTTCGATAAAAGATCGTGCGGCCAAAGAAATGATTCTTGCTGCCTTAAAAGAAGGAAAGATAAATAAAGAATCCACGATTATTGAACCGACAAGTGGCAATACTGGCATTGCTTTAGCTGCCATTGGCACATCTTTAGGAATGAAAGTGATTATCTTCATGCCAGCTAATTGCTCAATTGAAAGAATTAAAATGATGAGAGCCTTTGGCGCAGAATGCCGTTTGGTAAAAGAAGGTGGAATGGCACAATGTATCAAAGAAGCGGAAGCCCTTCATAAAGTAATTAAGAATTCCTTCATCCCTCTCCAATTTGACAATATCAATAACGCTATTGCTCACTATAAGACCACAGGCCCAGAAATATATGAAGAAACAAATGGCGAAGTAGATGTCTTTGTTTCGGCCTTTGGAACAGGAGGAACGCTTTCTGGCGTCTCTAAATATCTTAAAGAAAAGAAACCATCAGTAATTTCAGTAGGTATTGAGCCAGCATCATCTCCATTTGTAACAGAAGGGAAGAAAGGCACACATAAGATTCAAGGAATCGGAGCAGGTTTCAAACCAGAAGTTCTTGATCTTGCATTTGTCGATAAAGTCATGACAATGAGCGACGAAAAAGCATATGAACTAACAAGAACTATTGCAAAAGAAGAAGGGCTTTTCGTTGGGATTTCTTCTGGCGCTAATGTAGCAGCCTCTCTCGAATTAGCAAAAGAATACCCAGGGAAGATAATTGTCACGGTTTTGCCAGATAATGGTGAAAGATACCTTTCCGTTCCAGAATTATTTGAATGATTATGAAGCTTGAAGAATTAGAAAAACAATTTGAAAAAGAACGAACTCTAACTGAATTCAACAAAGATAAAATTGATTCTTTTTTGCTACACGCATCCGCTCTTTTAATGTTTGACTATCAAAAAGATGGATATACACACGCCGATTTAGAGGCTCTTTATGAGAGCACGAAAAGAGAGTTGAATTATCTTCTAGAAAATGAAAATGGCTCCTCTAAATTTGAAGAAGAATTTCTTTCTTCCTTGCCTTCAATCAGAAAAAGCCTCAATACATCTCTTGAAGCAATGCTTGAAGGAGATCCAGCTTCAACTTCGAAGCAAGAAATCGTTTTAATGTATCCAGGTTTTGAAGCAATCCTTAATTATCGTATTGCCCATGAATTTTACCTTGCTGGCTATAAGCTAATTGCTAGATACATTTCTGAAAAAGCCCATAGGCATACCGGAATTGATATAAACCCCGGCGCAACAATCGGCGATTATTTCTTCATCGATCATGGGACTGGAATAGTAATTGGGGAGACGGCAATCTTGGGGAAGAACGTGAAACTCTACCAAGGGGTTACCTTAGGTGCTCTTTCCCTTTCGAAGGGAAGAGGACTTATCGGAAAGAAGAGACATCCAACGGTTGAGGATAACGTCACCATTTATTCGAATGCGGCGATCTTTGGCGGAGACACCATCATCGGAAAGGGATCCGTCATTGGCGGAGACGTCTATTTGACGCATTCGGTACCTCAAAATAGCCTCGTTCTCCAAACGGATAAGAATCTAACTATTATTGAAAAGGCAAAATAAGCAACTAAATTCTTGTTAGCAAAAGCAAACCGCATTCCTGATTCATTTAGTATTTTTTATGAAATTATGTCACCAATTGTTCTATAAACTTCATATTTTCTTGTGTTATAATTAACTTACTTAGGTGGTTATAATATGAAAACGTCTGACAAGATAATTTTCGGGAGGAAAAAGAAGGGTATTTCCCAAGAGGATTTTGCTTCATTATTAAATGTGGATATAAATATCGTAAAGAAATGGGAAGATGGAACAGAAGAAGTAGCCGATCGATATCTTTTGCCTATTTCTAATATCCTTGACCTTCCTTTAGATTTTTTGAAAGAGAATAATGAACAAGAATTCAGTTCTCATGAAAATGAAGAAGCCGCCTCCTCTTTAGGTGAATCACAAGGCGTTAATAACGACGAAATAGCCAAGGAAAGTGTTCCGCACCATATGCATCTGATTCCCGCAAGATTGAAAACAATCAAAATATGGCTAATAATTGGCGCAATATTAGGGCCGTCTATATTTGTTTTAGTTTTCTTCTTTATCGTAGGATTCTATTCATTTTTATTCCTGCTACTGTGTTTAGTTACGATACCATTATGCGTTGGAACGATTAAATGCCTTAAAACTGCCGAATGTCATTATGATTTGGTGTTTTGGGGGATATGTCTCAATGCTTTTTGTTTCTTCCTATGCAGGATATCTCATGCTTAGAACTGATGATTGGTATTTTGAGGAAGACTAATAATCTATCATATTGAACTTCTCCACGAATTGTTGTAAGTTATCGCCGTTATTTTGCTAAACTATTGTTAGAAGAATTATGTGGAGCTATTTTACTAACATTGCCATATTCGAAGAACTTCGTTTCATTGTTGAGCTGCTTCTAGCGGAATTTCTTTTCGTGATGCCAAACGCTAAACGAAGAAGTCATTTTTGGCTTAGATTTGCTGTTTCTACGGCAATAATGCTTTTATTGTCACAGGTATACATCATTCTTACTTATATGTTCGTAGAGCTAAGCGTTCCTAGCCTCGCCATTAGTGTAATTGTCGTCACTTGGTATTGCTTAATTACTTTTGGAACATGTTTCTATCAACTATTCCTTTTTGATTTTGGCTTCGAACAAGCGATTCTTCATACGGTTTCAGGCTACGCTGTATCTCACATTGAATATACTTTCATCAATGAAGTGCTAGCGTTAACTCTCTTTCCTTCTTTAGGCGCTGGAAAGGAAATCTCATATTTCTTGCTATATATTCTCGTTTCTATCGTATCTTATGCGATAGTTCTAACGATCGTTTATTTCCTTTTGGTACGCCCTTTTAGAGGACTCACCTCAATTTATATGCCAAACAAGAAATCTTCGATTTTCGTTTACATTGTCATTCTTGTTTTAACTGTCTTTCTTTGCTTTGCCGGACAATATATCTATCGCGCGGATGACGTGACAAATCCTGAATACATAGGAATGGCCGTGGAATTCTTAGTTTGCATCTTGGTTCTTTTCATTCAATATTTCCTTTATGCGGAAAATAAAAGAAAAAACGAGAAAGACATCGTCGATCAACTTCTTCATGAAAATTCGCGCCAATATGAATTAAAGAAGGAGTCCATCTCCTTAATCAATCAGAAATGTCATGACATGAAACATCAAATATCCGCTTTAAGAAATATGTCGATAGATGACAAAGAAGATACAATCAAGAAATTATCTGAGGAAATCATGATATATGACTCTTCGATTAGAACAAATAACGAGACCCTTGACGTTCTTTTGATGGAAAAGCAACTGTACTGCATCAATAAAGGCATACGTCTAACTTATTTAGGCGATGGTTCATTACTGAATAATATTTCCACGACTGATTTGTATACGATATTCGGAAACGCGCTTGATAATGCCATCGAAGCAGTTTCCCTCACTGACAAGAAAGTTATCGATGTCTCTCTTAGAGAACACGATGGAGCGATTCTTATTTCCATCTCTAACTATTATTCAAATAAAATTGAGATGGAAAATGGCATGCCTAAGACCTCAAAATCGGATAAAAACTACCATGGCTTTGGCATTAGATCGATAAATACAGTCGTTAAGAAATATCACGGGATCATGAATATTTCCCTAAAAGATAATATCTTTAGAC
>CAVKAU010000025.1:0-9670 GCA_963654035.1 bacterium
GTGCATGTGTTGCGCGAAATAATCGGAGTCATGGAAATGGATGATTCCTTCTTTATGGGCCTCTACGATATCATCTGGTAAAAGATATTTATTTGTATAATAACGGCTCCATTCACCAGCCATATAGTCTCTTTGAACAGAAAGGATGGTTGGATTCTTATTGGAGTTTTCTTGTTTTACTTCTTCGTTATCTCTTTCAACAACGCCAGCGATCTTTTGATCAATATCACTCATCTTACGATTTTCGGCATGTTTATAGCGATAAGTGATATAAAGTCTTGCAACTTTAAACTTGCCTGATCCCATAAGAGCGTCTTCAACCTTATCCTGAATTTCTTCAACCGATAAATCACGTCCGGCATTTGAAGCGTCTTTTTGAATGCCTAAGGCAATATTGGCAATTTCTTCAGGAGTTAAACGTTCGGAAGGAATACCTTCTTCATCATTGGCACCATTAATAGCGTTAACTATTTTTTGACGATCGAAAGGAACACGTTCGCCAGAACGTTTCATAACGCAAATTTTCGTTTCTTCTATCTCCATGTTTCCGTCGAGAGTTTCGTCATAAAAAGTTTTCATAAAATTAAGCCTCACAAATATAAGGGGATTATGGTGCGCCATTCCCTTTTAGCGAGTTCTATTTTATGCGTGCGAAATGTCAAATAAAATAAAAATATGCTATAGAATATACAGTGTATAAAAAAGGCAAAAAAGTTTAGATTTTATCGATATTTTTTTAATTTAACTAAGTTGATTTTTCCTTTTAGGTATCAATTTTATGAGATTATTAGCACACTTTTTAAACATGCATCTTACAAAGATTGACTACTTGAAAATCGATAAGCATTTTCCATTCTAAAAATCAAGAATTTTGATTATAATTTTTATGGTTATTTTTTGAGGTACTTAAAGAATGAAGAAACAAGTTTTTAATCCATATTTGCCACTTAGCGAATATACGCCAGATTGTGAACCACACATATTTAATGGAAGGCTTTACGTCTACGGCTCACATGACTGCTATGGTGAATTTCCTTTTTCCCATAACAACTACGTGACTTGGTCAGCGCCTTTGGATGATTTAAGTGATTGGCGATACGAAGGAGAAATCTTCGACAAGAAAGAAGATCCTCTTAACCACGATGGCAAACTAGATTTATATGCTCCAGATGTAACGCAAGGGCCTGATGGTAACTACTATCTTTATTATTCTTTAGCCTGGCAAGGAACGATAGGGGTCGCAAAATCTTCTTCTCCTGCTGGTCCATTTAAACATATAGGTAACGTTCATTATAAGGATGGGGCTGATTTAGGAAGAAAGAAAGGTGACGCTTTCCAATTCGATCCGGGAGCGTTTACGGATGATGACGGAAGAGTTTATCTTTATTCTGGTTTTGGCGCCATTACTTGGTTCCCGATGATTCGTCATCACCTTAAACCACAAGGTGGGTTTGGGATGGAATTAGAATCCGATATGATGACAATCAAAAACGGGCCGATAAAACTCTTTTCAATGGCAAATGAAGAGAACATCAATGGCGTTAAGGAAAAAGAACACGCTTTCTTTGAAGCGTCATCTCTAAGAAAAATAGGGGACACGTATTACTTTATCTATTCATCTTTAGCCGGACATGAGCTTTGCTATATGACTTCTTCTTCACCTTTAGGTCCATTCACTTATCAAGGAGCAATTATCTCAAATGGTGACGTTGGACTAAATGGAAGAAAGAAAGAAGATTCCGTTACTCCAACAGGCAACAATCATGGGTCAATAATTCAAATTGAAGGACAATGGTACGTTTTCTACCATCGCCATACAAACTACACAAATACTGATAGGCAAGACTGCGCCGAGCCAATCGAAATTGATAAGAATGGTAAAATAAAACAAGTCGAAATTACTTCATGTGGCTTAAATATGAAGCCACTAGAAGGAAAGGGAGAATATCCTGCCTCTATTTGCTGTTATTATCACGATAAGAAACCTAATGTCTTCTATCCTTTTTTTGCTCTTCCCCATCAAAAAAGAAAACTAAGAATTCATCAAGACGGAACGGATGCTAAGCCTGGCAAGCAATATATTCAAAACGTAGGCGATGGTTGTGTAGTCGGTTATAAATATTTTGATTTGTCTAACACGCATAAAATAACATTGAAATATAGTGGAAACTTTACTGGAGAGGTCTCTATTTCCTTTTTAGAAAATAGCGAAAACAAATACACGCATGCCATGTCTAAGGGTAGTAAAGAAGTTTCTATAGCAATAGAACCGCAAAGTAAAAAAGAAGCCCTTTACTTACATTTCAAGGGCTCCTCAAAGTTGGATTTATATTCGATTATATTTGATTGATTACCAAATACGGACACGTTTCTCAGGCGCAATATACATTGCGTCTTTTTCTGTTACGTCAAAGGCTTCATACCATTCATTGAAGTTACGTGGTTGAATGTTAGCGCGAAGTTCAGCTGGGGCGTGAACATCGTTAGTAAGAAGGATTTTAACCATTTCTGGACGTGCTTTCATGCACCAGATTCTAGCCCAGTTCTTCCAATAATCTTGGAATGATGCGTCTTTGATTTCGTGCATAATGCCAAGGGTAACGCCAACACCGCCATTATCGGCTATATTTTCTGAAACGATCAATTCGCCAGAAACCTTACCACCATAGAAATCAATGCCGTCAAATTCATCGATCATGGCTTTTGTTAATTCTTTGAATGATTTGTAATCTTCTTCTTTCCACCAGTTATTAAGGTTGCCCTTTTCATCAAATGAAGCGCCATTGTTATCGAAGGCGTGAGAGATTTCATGGCCAATAACTGCGCCAATTCCGCCTAAATTCTCAGATTCTGATTGATTGATTGAATAGAAAGGCTTTTGAAGAATGGCAGCTGGGAAGGTGATGTCATTTGAAAATGGATTATAACAGGCATTAACCATATGGCCTGGCATTGCCCATTCAGAACGGTCGACTGGCTTATGAAGTTTTTCTAATTCGTGAAGAACTTTTTTCTTGCTTATCTTGCGGCAAGCAAGGAATAAGGAATCATCTTCATCAACGGTTAATTCGGAATAGAACGGATCAATGTTGTCTGGGTAACCCATCTTAATTTCAATCGTATTTAATTTGAGAATAGCTTTTTCTTTTGTTTCAGGAGCGAGGAAAGTGTTCTTTGCCATACGGCCTTTATATGCTTCAATGATGCGTTTTACTAAAGAGACAATATCCTTTTTGGCTTCTTCGCCAAAATATGTGCGTCCATAATAAACACCAATAGGCTCAGAGAATACTTGACCAACTAATTGATATGCTTGCTTTTCAAGAATTGGGTCTTTAGCAATGCCATATAAGGCTCTGCCATAGGTTGTAGCAAGATCATGCATTGGTAAGCTAAGGCGTTTAGCGGCAGCAACGAAGAATGTAACGTAAGTCCAATGTTTGAATAAGACAAAAGTTTCTTCATTGAAATAATTGCTAAAGTCTTTGATGGCTTTTGGATCAGCAACAATTATGGTTGTAGGAATGTTTTCACCATAAAGTTGGTGGAGTAATCCCATAAAATCAAATGGTTTTAAATAAGTTGCAACTTCTTCTACTGACATTGGATTGTAATCTTTGACGTAATCAGCCCATTCGAGTTGACTTTTTACTTCTTTGGCAATCAAGGCGTCAAAAGCTAAAGCATCGGCAAGATACTTTTCTTGATCTTCGGTGCTTAATGGCGAATATTTTAATAAGCCAGAGACCATTCCTTTATATATCTCTAATAATTGTTTACCTGCTGCAGCTTTTTCGGTGTAATAAGTCGTATCAGGGAGGATTATTGATTGTCCGGTGATGAGGAATGAGTTCTTCTCAGCGTTTTTCATATCTACTTGAACGCCAAAATTTATTGGTAATTCAATTCCATCAAGGGCTAAATCTTTGGCTTTTGCATTGAGCTCCTCAATTGATTTGATTCCTTCTATTTCTTCTAAATAAGGAAGAATCGGTTTGATTCCATCTTCATTGCGGCGCGTTTCATCTAAAACCTTTTTATACAGCTTAACGGCTTCAGAGATTTCTGGAAGAGGGATTTCTTTGCTTCCGTTTGCAAATGAAGCAAAATCGGCGCGAAGAATCTTTTCTACTCCTTCGTCTAGGTCGGAAAATCCTCCGACTCTTGAACGATCATCCGGGATTACGGCTTTTTCAATCCACTCCCCATTTACATAATGATATAAATCATCTTGAATTCTAATATTGTTAGACATTATTAACTTCTCCTACATTGTGCGATTATACAACGATAAAGGAAAATTGCACTTGATATTTTTTAACAAGTGCAATTTCTAACGTTTATTTATCGAAAAACAACTACACGCATGCCTTATTTTCTTAAATCTTTTTGAGCAGTGGAAATAACACCGGAATATTTTGTTTGAATATATGCGTCAACCATTTTATCAAGCAAACAATCAGCTAAGACGTCAATTTTAGTCTTATAAGCAGTGTCATCATTGTATTTTTTGACGTTGGCGGCAACAACGTTTGCTCTTAAATCTTTAACGGCATCCGTTTCTGTTGGAAGGGATGGATCTGCCGTTAATTTTCCAGTAAGCGCACTATTAGTTGGAAGAACAGCGTAGTCATAATCGCTTAGCGATGAAACCAATAAATTTTCGTCAATCGTATGAATGTTACTTGGAAGATTGATTGGATTTCCTTTTTCATCAACATCATATTTAGCAATAACTCCAGCCGATACTAAAAGGTCTAAAGCTCTAATTTCATTAGAAACATCATTGCAAATTTCATATGTTGCCGTTGTTTTGGATGATTCAAAATCAGCAGCGCTCTTTTTTCCGGCATATATTCTTAATGGCTCAAAGTGAACGGTTGCAACAGGGAAAACTTTATTATACGTATAAGTTTCTGAATAGGTCGTGGCACCAGAATCATATTGTTGGAGGTATGGACGATGTTGGAAATAGTTTGCATCATAATCGCCATTGTAAACACCATCATTTTGTAGTGTCCAATCAAGGATTGTGACTTTGAGTTCATAGCCTTTTTCTTTTAAGAGTGGTTTTACTGCTTCATTTAAAATTTCTGCGTGAGGGATTTCTGAAGCGGCAACGGTGATGACTTTTTCATTGTTCGAATTGCATCCGGCTAAGGCCAAGATTGTTGCAAAAGCTAATAAACCTGCGAATTTTTTCATAATTTAATTTCTCCTTTTTATTTAAGTTTCTTTCTTTTGTCGACTTTTTTAGCTAAGAACAAGCCAAGTTCTTGAATGATTTCAACAAGTGCTACGACGATGATAATCATTATCCAGAAAGTCCAACTGGTTAGGAAGTCGCTCGTATTTCTCGTGTAATATGACCAAACTTCGCTTATTAATCCTCCTGCGCCAATATTGTAGGCGAAGGAAGTGTAGCCCAATACATTTACGATCGTGATTGTGAATCCGATCAAGAGGGAACTCCTTACTTCAGTAAGCAAGACATATCTGATTATTTGGAAATTTGAAGCGCCCATTGATTTAACTGCTTCAATCTCACCATTATCAACGTCTTGCAATGATTGTTCTACATTTCTTGCAACATAAGCAAATGTTGAGAAGAACAATGGGACAATCATCGCGTACCAAACGCCAGTTCCTCTTCCTAATAACGCTCTATTTAATGGCAAGAGGATAACGGTAAGAATCAAACATGGTACGCTACGAAGGAAGTTAACGAAGACTCCAAGAATGAGATTCAGCCATTTGCATGGATGAAGGCCATTTTTTGAAGTGATCTTTAAGATAATTCCAAGCGGTAGCCCAACTATATAAGCCAAAACAGTTGAAATAGTTGTCATCCCTAAGGTTTCTAATGTTATTTTAAGGAAATCAATATTCATCTAGGACCTCCTCAAACTTAACGTTTTTTAATGTGAGATATTTTTCTAATTTCTCTACTTCTTTGCTTTCCTGTGGGCAACGTATGATTGTTTGACCATAAGCCTTACCATCCACAACTTTTGTGTCAGCATAAACGATTGACACAAGAATATTGCAATCATGAACGATGTTTGAAATTAGAGGTTGATCAACGTTTCCATCAAAGAGAATTCTTATCACTTTATGAGTATCTAAGTTTGTATTCAGTTTAGTTGAATAGATAAGCTTTTTGGTGATTTCGCAACGAGGATTAAGGAAGACATCAGATAACGTTCCTTCTTCAACGATATTTGCCTTATCAATTATTGCAACCTTGTTGCATATTTGCTCAATGACATTCATCTGATGAGAAATCATGATGATTGTAAGGCCATATTCCTTGTTTAGTTTTTTCAATAGCTCAAGAATCGAAGATGTTGTTTCGGGGTCAAGAGCTGAGGTTGCCTCATCCGAGAGAATTACTTCAGGATTGAGGGCTAAGACTCTGGCGATTGCAACTCTTTGACATTGCCCACCGGATAGTTCGCTTGGATAAGCATTTATCTTATCTTCAAGGGAAACCTTTTTTAGGGCTTCAAGGGCTATCTTTTTTCTTTCTTCTCTTTTTACGTGATTGATTTTGAGTCCTAATAAGACATTATCAAGAACGGTTTTTTGCTGAAGAAGGTTGAAAGATTGAAAGATCATGCCAAATTTCCTTCTCTCTTCTCTTTTTATTGGTTGAGAAGGAGAACAAAGGATTTTTCCATCGTAGATTATTTCACCTTCGTCAAATGACTCTAAAGAATTGATACATCTAACGAGAGTGGATTTCCCAGCTCCTGAAAGACCTAAAATCCCATATATGTCTCCCTTATTTATTTCAAGAGAGACGTTGTTAAGCACCACTTTATCATCGAATTTCTTACTTAAGTTTTTAATTTCTAGTAATGCCATTCCATCCTTTCCGGAAGGGAAAATAAAATCCCGTCCTTAATAAACAAATCAATGCTCACTAAGGACGGGAATTGATTCTTACCCGTGGTACCACCTTACTTCATAAAACTATCGCTAGTTTTATCTTTGAGAGTTCTATCAAACTCATTTGCTATAACGGGCATACCCGGAATAGGCTACTTAATTTCACCTTTCAGCTCCAAGGCCATGTTCATTCTTCCTCATCTATTCCGCTTCCACCGTCCGGAACTCTCTATCAGAATCTTAAGAACTACTCTTCCTCATCGACGCCGATACAAACACTTTACATACAAATCCGTAAATTTCAACAATTATTTTTTCTGATCGGGTGTTTATTTGCTTGTTTTCTCAATTCCGTTTGGGTTTCAATGTGTATTTTTAGATATTTTTTCGATAAAACAATCAGTTTGTGAATCAATTATGATTTATCGGCATTTTCCTAATCGTTAAAACAATGGTTCTAATTCAATTAGACATGTTCGAAATATTCTTTCAAAGAAATAAAGGAAGCGATCTTTTAAAGCAATTTTTTCACAATCGAAAGAGTTCAAGATTATTAGGTTAATATATCTAGGGTTTTAGCAAATTAACCTGTATGGTCATCTAAAATATTTCTGAACGAAAATTTGGTGTTTCGTATTTCTTAATAGCTAATGTCAGAATAACTAGACTTAAATTCATATGGCAGTTCTTCGCCCTTCATATCAGCTAATAAATAATTGACATCTATATCCTGGTAAAACGACTTAAATACCGCTGCCGTTTTTTTCCTCATGAACGTCGTTCCAATCTGCACAGGGGCCTAGGCCAAAATCAGTAGCAAGATAATAATCGACATATTTATCTTTATCATATTCATTTTGTATTATAGATACACAATCTTCAGGTATTTTGAACAATATATCCATCTTCACGTTCTTTAAATTAGCTGCCCAATCCTCATTAAGTTTTGTGGCTAACGGAAGTTTTATAACGCCATCAGCGCCTTCTAGCGTATGAAGGGCAAGTCCTCCTTTTTTTGAACCTTCCAATTCGAAATAAGCTGAAAAATCGGTTCCTTTACAATTAGTTGTTTCTATAAAACATACTGAAAGTTTCAAAAAGCCATCTCTAAAACTAATACCATAGACATGCAAAGTGCTGCCATTTTACAGCGAATATGGTTTGTCAAAAAGCGCAGCTCGTGTTGGGGAATTCGCATTATTAGCAGAGTCTAAATCTTCGCCGAAAGATCTTGGAGATGAACTTAAAGTGCCGCTGCATGAACAAAGCGCTATTGTGAGTGTGACAAGCAATATATTTCTATTTTTCATACATTTCATTGGGCCCCTCCTAACAAAGCATGTCTCCCCAATTCCACAATAATTATTTGAATTTTCATTAAAGCTTTCAGTTTGTGAAGACGACACTTTAGTGGAGTCGCAAGAGCAAAGCAAAATTATGGTTGATAATGTTGATAGTAAGAATTTTTTCTTCATTTTTCTAACTCCTAACATGATGCCGAAACAAGAATGTGCTTTATCGTTAGTTGATTTTTTATTCTTATTTATTTCGTATCGTAAAATAAAACACTAATAAAAACCGAAGGCATTCATAAAGTGTCAGATGGACATCTTCTGAAAATATTATATGAGTGGCGTTTATTGCGTTCAAGTTAAAGTCAATGCTAAATAGTTGAAAGGCACATCTGTGAAACAAAAGCTATTTCAATTCGACGTTGTTTATATTAAAAAGTTATAAATAGTATTATATTTGTAAAGGATCGAAAATTAATGTCCTTATTTTAAAAAACGGCGAACTCTTTCGAATTCGGTTCAAACGATAATTGTTTAATGATGTCTCTTACTTTTGGTATTAAACCTGGCATAAAATCGTTAATGTATGTTTCAATAAGCCAGTTCGTTATTATTAAAAATTGTGGCTCGTGTGCTGTCTGGTCAAATAAGGAAAAGAAGAATAAAATCGGTTCTTGCTCGTATAGGAACGGCGCAGTCAAAAAATGCAACGCAAAAAAAGTCAAAACATCCAAATTTAAAATCGTTAGTACGCGATTCTTTGAAAATCGAGTTTTGCAGTTTACGGCGTCATTTAGTTTTTGCTCAACTTATCGTATTCACATTCATAAAAGGTATCAAAAATCCAAGGCGTGCTTTTGCCATCACCAACTCCCACTAAAATTGCGCCTTCCTCATATATCTCGCAGGTTAAGCCAACTGTCCCTTTTGGAATGAAATCCTTTCGTCGCCCCCAATTAGCAGTTTTATCAACCATCGTGATAATGCGATCTCCCATTTTTATTTCCATATCTTATTTCCTCCCAGTATCAACGTAATGAATCTAATAGTTCCATCTTTTCCTATTTGTCAGCACGTGATAACAATTCTTCATTTTATTTTTCCTTAACCATATATATTAAAAGTAAATTTATTGATATTTCTAAATTTTGAAGTAACCACGTTAGTTTTGATGCCTTTCGACAAAAAAAGCGAACGCAAAGCTCGCCAATGATTCTTTTTGGTGGAACATAACGGAATCGAACCGTCGACCTTCTCGTTGCGAACGAGACGCTCTCCCAACTGAGCTAATGTCCCAAGCGTGAACAATTATATTCTTTAAAATGAAAAAATGAAACTGAACATTTCCAAATTATTTAACAAATTGTAATGTCAGTTTTTAAACATCGATAAATAGAAATGTTTTTTGACGTGTTTTTCTATGTAAATTTATGAAAGTTATTTTCAAAATTTTATTATGAAATTTTTTTATTCGATGAGGTGTGCTT
>CAVKAU010000026.1:0-2002 GCA_963654035.1 bacterium
GTAAATGATTACTATTTTCAATAAATATTTCAATATTTATCGGATATTTTTGCAATAAATTTGCAAATTAAGGCTAATAAATTGAATTTATTAGTTCATTTATGCTCCACATTTTCATTTTGTTGGTTATCATTTTCAAAAAAATAATAGATTTTTCTCTCTCATTACGCAAAAATAATTATCAATCAAGAGGGTAAAAGAGAAATGTCTGAATTAACGAAAAAAGCTTTGTCAAATGCGTTGAAAGAACTATTAAAAGAAAAACCGGTCAACAAAATAACAATTTCTGAGCTTTGCGAGAAAACAGGAATTAGGCGTCAGAGTTTTTATTATCATTTCGCAGATTTAAGAGAATTAATCGAATGGACATGTTATGTCGAGGTTGAAGCGGTTTTAAAAGAGAATCGCACTTATTCCTCTTGGGAAGCGGGTTTCTTAGATATCTTCAAATTGGCCAAAAAAGAAAAGCCATTCATCATGAACATCTATCATGGCGTTTCGGTTTCTTTATTGCAGGATTATATGTGTCATCTTACATTGCCTTTATTAAGACATGTCGTTAATGAAGTTGCCGAAGATTTAAACATTGATGACGTTACAGAAACGGATAAGGAATTTATCGAAAGATTTTATACGATTGCCTTTGTTGATGTGGTTATATCCTGGGTAAATAGAGACATGAAAGATGATCCTAAGGCAATAATTGACCATCTTTCGCCATTAATTAAAGGCACCATACCCAACGCCTTAAAAGCATATTCCGGCAGAAATTGACATTTGTCATAATTTGTCAAAATTTTTGTCACTTTGCCAACCATGTAATTAATTTTTACACTGGCACTTTTTTGACTGATTATTTTCGCTTGCTTTTTGTTTTATTCTTTACTCGTCGAAAGACCAAGGAGGAAAAACAAATGTATTATTCAGCAGGAAACTATGAAGCATTCGCCCATCCTAAAAAACCAGCGAATGCCGACAAAAAGAGTGCCTATATCATTGGCAGTGGCTTAGCAGGACTTACTGCAGCCTTCTATTTGGTAAGAGATGCTCAACTCGACCCAAAGAAAGTTAAAATTCTTGATCGCGACCCTCTCGCAGGTGGTGCTTGCGATGGCTATCACGATCCAAAGAATGGCTTCATCATGAGAGGTGGCAGAGAAATGGACAACCATTTCGAAGTCATGTGGGATGTTTATCGTGACGTTCCATCAAAAGACGATCCAAACATCTCAGTGTTAGATGAATATTATTGGTTAAACAAAGAAGATCCAAACTATTCATTATGCCGTGCAACAGCAAAATGCGGCAAAAAGCTTCCTACAGGTAGAGATTTCACTCTTGATAAAGAAGCTCAAAAAGAACTTTTAAAATTATATTTAACCCCAGAAGAAGACCTCGAAGACAAAAAAATAAGTGAGTGTTTCGACGATCATTTCTGGAAATCAAATTTCTGGCTATATTGGCAAACGATGTTCGCTTTCCAAGAATGGAGCAGCGCACTTGAGATGAAACGTTATATTCAACGTTATATTCACCATATCGATGGCCTTCCAGATTTCACGGCTCTTCGTTTCACCCGTTATAACCAATATGAATCGATGATCCTTCCATTACTTAACTATCTCACAAAAAGAGGAGTCACATTCATTCCTCGTTGCGAAGTTAAAAACATCGTAATGGACGCTAAAGACAACAAGCATAAAGTTGCAACCGCCATCGAATGCGAAATCGCTGGTAAGAAAGAAACATTCAAATTAAGCGAAGATGATTTAGTCTTCGTCACAAATGGCTCATGCGTCGATTCAACGCGTTATGGCAATCAAAAAACAGCCCCGGCTTACAACACCATCAAAAATGGCGAAGGAGATTCCTGGAATCTTTGGAAGAAGATGGCAAAGCAAGTCAATGACGGAAGCTTTGGTAATCCAGAAACGTTCTGCGGAAACATCGAAGAAACAAACTGGATGAGCGCGACGATTGATGTTGACGACACCCTCTTGCC
>CAVKAU010000027.1:0-5432 GCA_963654035.1 bacterium
GATAAAAGATATTTTTTGAGTTCAGGCAATCTTTCTTTGGCGGTTTGAACACCTAAATCGTAAGCTTTTTTCAATAATTCTCCATCTTGGCAAGTTGGGAATATTTCTAGCGAATATGGAGGATAAATAATGAAAACGTTCCCTTTATTTTCTTCCTCTTCCAAAATACGCAGATGTTCATGATAAACGATATGGCTATATTGATATCCTTCCACGAATTTTGGGTAATCCTTGAATCTCTTTTCCACGACCAATTCGTTCTTTTCGTGAAGATCTTGGAATCTGAAGCCTTTTTCCCTATTGGAGACGATGACTATTTTCTTCCCTTCCGAAAAAGGCTTTAAGAAGGGGATGCGTTCGACATAGCCGCCGTCCAAAGTGGGTATGTCGCCGACCATCTTGGGCTTTTTGGTAAAAGCGGTCAGAGAGCAGCTTCCTTCGCAGCCATCGTAAAAATTCGGATCATCTTTCGAAATATATACCGGTTTGCAGGTATTAAGGTTGGTCGCCACCGCATAATAACCGATTTCGCTTTCCGCCACCGCTTTCTTATCTAGATCTTTGTTTTTCTTTTCGCTGAAATAATGGTCGAAATTTATAAGCGAGCCGCCTTTCAAGAAATCTAAAGGGGAAATGACATCCATCATTTTCGTATCCAAAAACAATCGGGAAGCCGCTCCTTTTTTCTTTTGGACGTAATTTAGGCCTATCCAGTTGCCGGCTGAGCAGCCATAAGCCTCCGAAGCGAACAAACCCTCTTCAATCAAAACGTCGACCACACCGCAAGCGAATATTGCGCGTTGTCCACCGCCTTGAATCGATAAAACCCATTCTTTATTCATAATTCCCTCCGATCAAACCATAATGCTTAAGCCCATCATAGACGCCGTCTTCCGAAACGGATTTAGTTACGTAAGAGGCGACTTCTTTCACTTTGTCTTTCCCTTGGCCCATGCAGACTAAATTCGAGGCCGCCTCAAGCATATCTATGTCTTGAAGATCATCCCCGAAGGCGATGGCTTCCTCTTTTACGATGCCTAATTTGTTCATTATGGCAAGCATTCCATCGCTCTTTTTGTGTTTTCTCTCCATGACGTCAAACGAGGTCGGTATATATTCGTTGATTATCAGTTCCGGGAAATCTTTGCGATAGATGACGCCGGCCTCTGATGGGGCAAAGAAATTCATCGTTATGACATCTTCTCCGTCATATTCGCCTATTGGCGGTATGGATTCGTTGAAATAGGAATAGAAATTCTTCGATTCCTTGGTCTGAGGGAAGAGCAAAGTCCTTTTGAATATTCCGACGATTTCCATCGTATAGCCGTCTTTTTCGCATCTTTTTATGAATTTGCGGACCAAATCCTTATCGAGCTTCGAAGAAAATACGATTTCTCCGCCATAAGAGGCCACCCCTCCGCAGCTTCCTATCCACCCGTCGAATTCTATGCCTTGATCAAACGTTCCCAATTTAAGCATCGAATGATAAGGCCTAGAAGAGCAAAGCACGCACTTTATTCCATTCTCTTGGGCTTTTTTTATGCCTTCGAGAGTTTTTTTCTTCCATTCTTGCCTGGCGTTATCGAACAAAGTCCCGTCTATGTCGAAAAATGCGATCTTGATCATAGGTTCGATTATATCAAAAAAGGCTTGGCTTTTAACGCCAAGTCTTTTCGAATGCCTTATATAAGGCCTCATTCAATTTATGGAAATCTTCCGGTTTTATCTTCACCACTTCCCGATCGTAGGTTATTAGGCCATTCGTTTCGCCTTCAACATCCGACCATTGGGTTAATACGGCCACCGACAAACCTTCTTTTTCAACAAGTGGCAAAAGGCTTTCTAGATAGCATTTTTGATACGCCTTCAGAAGCTTCTCGGAATCTTTGTATTTGGCATAGCCGAATTTCTTGGTCAACGGAGAATGATTTTTCACCGAATACGCGAAACCTCCAAATTCCGACAAAGAGAGAATTCTTCCCTTTTCATTTTTCATCACAGGCTTCCTGAAATAGATATGGTGGCTCGAAAAGTCTCCGGCCCCGGTATCAAACCAGCCCGAGGTCGAATCTATAAGCCTATGATCGTCCAACAAACGCAAGACGGAAGTGAGCCTGACGGAATCGAATTGACCCCAGCCTTCATTGAATAAAGTCCAAGCGATTATCGATGGGTGCTTATCGAGAAGCTTGACGGTCTTAGCCATGTCGATCTCGAATTGCTGCCTAGACGATTTGTTTTCCCTTTTCATGGTTTTATAGTCGGAATCGTCATAGCTTAGTTTCAGAAATGGCGCGGCCATAAGTCGGAACATAGGTATTTTCCCGCCGGAATTTATCATATCTTGAATAACCAAAATCCCAAGGCGGTCGCATTCGTAATACCAACGCGGAGATTCGATTTTTATATGTTTTCTCAATGAATTGAAACCAAACGATTTTATCAGTTCCAACTCTTTGGAGATATCTTCTTCACAAAGAGGGGTCATGCCAGATTTTTCCGACCAATATCCTTGGTCCAGCAACGCGCTTAAAAAGATCGGTTTGCCGTTCAAAGCGATTAGGCTCTTGCCTCTTTCTTCTGTCTTTTCTATTTTTCTGACGCCGAAAACGGAATATATGACATCTTTCCCTTTGCTGACGATAACTTTATAGAGGTTCGGCTTTATGGGCGACCAAGGATAAAAATAATCTTCCAAATTTATCAAAGCCTCGCCATATGTGTCTGTCTTGGTCTTTATCGATTCCCCGGCAGGGGTGATAATCTCGATTTTCGCATCGGAGACGTTATGTCCCAAATCGATGATCAATCTTCTCTTGTCATAATTGGCATTAATATCCAATTTGTCGAATCTAAAGCCTTCCGGAAGATATTCGACATATACGTTTCCCCATATTCCTGAAGTTCCTTTATACCAGATATTGCCAGGTTCCAAGGTCTGCTTGCCTCTCGCAAAAACGTCAGACGATGTGTCATCTTTTACTTTCAATTCGATGACATCGCCTTTTCTAAGGTGAGGCACGATGATGGAAAACGGCCAGTACCCGCCTTCATGGTGAGCAACGAAAGAGCCATTCCAATAAACGTCGCATATTTGATCCACGGCCTCGAAATTGATTTTGGCTTCTTGATCGGCGAATTCGTTGTCCTCGTCTATGATCAAACGATAGAACATCGTGTGATGAGGCTTGATGGTCTTATTGATCCCGCTTAATTCCGTCTCGGGCGCAAACGGAACCAATATCTTTTGCTTATAGTTAGGCTTATCTCCGCTTGTTATATCGAAATCCCATAATCCATTCAAAGAAAAGGTATTCTCTCTTGCGAAATAAGGGTCAAAAGCGTTTTCCAAGGATATTTTCTTCATGCGTTAATCATACAACTTTATGGAACGGGAGTAGAATACTCACGGTAGGTGAAAATATGACTCAGATTGAAATAGTTAAAAATTATCTAAACGAAAAGAACTTAGATGCGTGGATATTGCTTGATTACGAAAACCACAATCCAGCGGTAATAAGCTTTTTGGGGAGGAAGATGCTCACTAGGAAAATATTCCTCATCGTCCCAAAGGTCGGCAAACCATATCTTATTTGCCATTCCATCGATACCGTTTTCCTAAAAGATAACGTGGATTTCGACCTAATGGTTTATAAGACTTGGCAAGAGATGCTTCATTTGGAAGAAAAATGTTTTTCTTCGTATGAAACCGTCTGCATGGACATTTCGGAAGACGGCTTGTTGCCAAGGGTCTCTTTGGCTGATTATGGGTCCGTGGAATTCATAAAGAAATTGGGCGTTAAAATCGTATCGTCCGCGGACATTCTCCAAACCTTGACCGCCACCTTGGATGACGAGGCCAAGGAATTGCAAAGAGAAGCGAACAAAAAGGTTTTGAAAATCAAAGACGAAGCCTTTGAGAAAATCGCATCCGACATAAGAAAGAAAGGCAAAGCCAACGAATACGAGATCCAGCAATTCATCTGCAAGCGTTTCAAAGAAGAAGGAATGACTTGGGATGACGACCCCATAGTCGCAATCGGCCAAAACGCATCCAATCCGCATTATGGACCGACGAAAGAAAAAAACGACGACATTCACGAAGATGATTTGGTGCTCATCGACATGTGGGCGAAAATGGACGCTCCAAAAGGCGTTTATTCCGACATAACCTGGATGGGATATGTTGGTGAAATCGTGCCGGAAGTCTATGAAAATAGATTTCAAATATTAAAAAAGGACGTTGATCTATGCGTCGAATTCCTCAACAAAAACATCGGCAAACGAGCCGTTTATGGCGCGGAAATCGACGATGTCTCAAGGAAATACATAAACGAACAAGGCTATGGCGAATATTACACACATCGCGTTGGACACAGCATAGCCATCGACGTCGGCCCGCATGGTTGTGGGGTCAATATGGACAATTATGAGACCCACGATTATAGAGAAATCATTCCCAATGTTTGTTTCTCGTTGGAGCCTGGAATATATGCGCCGGATTTCGGAATGAGAAGCGAGACCAACGTTTTGATAGATAACGATAAAGTCGTGGTTGTCGCCGGCAGGCAAGACCACATAATACCGATCTTGAAACTCTAGATTAAAAATAGAAAAGGAGAGAGCCACGATGGACTCTCTCCTTTTCTTCATTTAAGGGAGGGCAGGAAGCTATTTGATTTCGATGCGATGCGAGGCTTCGACCTTCGATTGATCTTTCGGGAAGCGGATGGATAACACGCCGTTCTCGAAGCTGGCTTTGATGCTCTTTTCATCGATTTCGCCTACATGATAGCTACGTGAGCTATTGACGTATTTGCGTTCTCTGAGCATGTATTTCTTGCTGTTCTCGCTTTCTTTCATGGAGACGCTGACGGTCAGGTATTCGTTTTTGTATTCGATGCTGACGTCTTCTTTCTTCACCCCAGGAAGTTCGACATCGATGGCATATTCATCGCCATCGAGATATATGTCGCTTCTCATCATGAGAGCGCCTTCGTCAGATAATAGATCGCGGAATAAATCGTGTGGGAAATAAGAATCGTTTCTAGTGGTAATATACATAACAATCTCCTTTCGGTTAGCACTCGCTGTTCCTAAGTGCTAACTATATTCTAATACCACTTTTAGCACTGTCAACATCAAAGTGCTAATTTTTTTCAAATATTTATCTTTAGCTTTTTTATTTCGCTTTCAATCTCTCTTCTGTGAGCGAAAACATCAGGAGCAATGCCGATATTCTGAGTTGTTCCTTTATAATAGGAATCAAGCAAATCGTTGGTCTCTCTAAGCAATTCATTCATTTTTTCTTTTTGCTTTTCGGTCCCAAAAGCCATAAATGCTTCAATTAGAATTGGCTCTAGCCCCTTCGCATCGAATTGACCGGCTCGACATCTTCTGAAAGGATCCATCCATTCAGATAACCTCTTTTC
>CAVKAU010000028.1:0-4510 GCA_963654035.1 bacterium
AGCAACGGCACCAAGGACTTTTTTAAACGGTTCTTTTTTATCGATTCGATCATAAAAGAAGACGCCGGAAAGATGATCGATTTCGTGTTGAAGGACGATGGCGTCAAAACCTCTTGCCACAATCGTTATATCTTCGTTTTTTATCGCATCGAAAGCTTTAACTGTAACTTTAAAGTCGCGATAGGCATATCCTGGATGATTCCCATCAACTGAAAGGCATCCTTCGCCTGATTCGAGATAGCATTTCTTAACAGAATTAGCGACTATTTTTGGATTTATAAGCTTATATTGGACGTATTCGCCTTCATTTTCACCTTGATAGTAGATGACTAGCATCGTTTTATAAACGCCGATTTGCGGTGCGGCAAGTCCAACGCCTTCCCTAACTTCTGGATGTTTTTCTCTAAAGGCAGGATCTTGCGTTTCTTTAAGGTAATCAAACATCTTATCGATCGTTTCTCTGTCTTCAGGAGATAAAGGCATAGCAACTGGCTTAGATGGTTGGTGGATTCTTGGATTGGTATCTTTAACAATTTTTAAATTCATAACGCATGAATTGTAGCATAGATTTGTTAGAAAAGTTAAAATGTTAGTGTTATGGAAGAAGAGATTCTTAAGTCAATAGTATCCTTAGGAGACGCTTTAAAGGAAGATCCAAGAATAAAACGCTTAAATTCATTAGAAGAAAAGCTATATGAAGATCCAACTTTAATTGAACTCGTTAAGAAAAAAGATGATTTAGAAAGAGATTATGAATCTTCCCTTTCTTATCTTTCACCATCTTCCGAAGAAGCCAAGATAAAGCAAAAGGCGCTTTATGAAGCAAAACTCGCCCTTGATTCATATCCCTTAGTAAAAGAATATAACCAAGCATATATCATCGTTCGCGATTTATATATGCAAATAGATGATATCGTTTTTGGCAAATATCGTTCCAAAACTTTATCTAGTGAGGCTAAATAATGTTAAAGATCGCAGGCGGAAAATACCGTTCAAGGTTAATTGAAGTACCTGAAGTGGTAACTGTTCCAACAAAGAATATCGTCAGGGAAGCTTTAGCTAACGCTTTAAGATACAAAATCCCCTCAGCAAATGTTCTAGATTTATTTGCTGGAAGCGGAGCTTTAGGCATTGAAGCAATTTCTTGGGGAGCAAAGAAAGCCTATTTTGTTGATAAATCCCCTGAAGCAGTAAAAATCATCCGTAAAAACCTCTTATCTTTGAAAATTGATAATGCCGAAGTCATTAATGCGGATTTTAAAGATGCAATTTCAAAAATCCCAGCTAAAATCGACGTGGTTTTTATGGATCCGCCATATAAAGACGTCGATTTCTATCAAGAAGGAGTTTCCCTTTTGCTTTCGTCTTCTCTTTTAAATGATGATGCAGTCATCGTTTTAGAATATGAAAATGAAATAAATATCGATGAAACGCCTTTTGAAGAAGTAAGAAACTATAAATACGGTCGTAATAAAATAAAGATACTTTGGAGGAAAAAATCATGAAAATCGCTGTATATCCTGGCTCTTTTGATCCAATTACGAATGGACATATCAGCATTCTTAAAAGGTCTGCTGATATTTTTGACAAGGTTATCCTTCTTTTAGCGGTTAACCCAAACAAATCCTCTACATTTAAAGTTGAAGAAAGATTAGAAATGATGAGGGAAGCGTCTAAAGACATACCGAATGTCGAAGTGGATTACGACCCTGGATTGGTTGTAAATTACTGCATGAAGAAAGGCGCTAAGCATATTATAAGAGGATTAAGAGCCGTTACGGATTTTGAGTATGAATTCCAATTGGCGGCCGCAAACGAATACGCCAACCCTGATATTGATATGATTTTCTTCATGGCTAGAGCTCATGAAGGGTTTATTTCTTCTTCGGCCGTGAATGAACTAAGGAATAATGGTGTTGATATTTCTAGGTTAGTTCCACCTGTGGTCATTGAATATTACAACAAAAAATAATCTATCAATAAGACTTTCAGTAATGAAAAAAACTAGTTCGGTCGAACTAGTTTTTTGTTAATCAATTAGTTTTGCTTTGTGAAGAGGTTTGTCGTGCTGTAATCATCAGTATGATTCCACATGTTTAAGAGTAATTGAGCACGATTTAATTCTGAATCACCGGTGACTGAGAAGAGAACTTCGGATAAGCCAGCGCGTCCTTGGCTAAGGGCTTTTGCGGAGAAATCAACTAAGCAAACGGTTGGAAGAGGGAAATCACTAAGAGCGTTAGTGGTAGAGCTACTTGTGTTATTCAAAGCAAATTGATCATAGGAAGTTTCGGAAACATTTGCTCTTGTGCGATATGGGGCAGTGTAGAGTTGTGGGCCCGCGCTTTGGAAGAGCGAAGCGTTTGTATATAAGAAACGATTGAAGGCGTTTGAATCACCAGTTGTGGTGTAGTCAGAATCGTTATCGGAAGTATAGGTTGTATCAATAGCCCATAACTTGAATGTTTCATCGTTAGCATAAAGGTTATAGCTAGCGTTGTTCCAGTTTTCTTTGAGATAACGTAAACCGGATTCAATGTTATCGGATGAAGAATTGTCTTTCTTGTAGAAAACAAGGAAGAATTTTTCGCCATAAACATCAGTTATTTCTTTGTAATCGGATGTTTTGGTTGTTTTGCTATCAGCATCAGCATATGCCATCTCATCATATTTATATAAACTTTGAGCAAGCTTATCGCCGTCTGTTACGACTTTGTTAGGAATGAATTC
The DNA here is from genome assembly GCA_963654035.1 of bacterium. GTDB lineage: Bacteria > Bacillota_I > Bacilli_A > RFN20 > CAG-826 > UBA4951. The sequence goes on from CAVKAU010000028.1 coordinate 2,731, forward strand.
TTCATTGTTGATGGAAACGTCATAGTTCTTGAAGAATTGTCCGCTTCCTTCACCAGAGAAGGATTGAGCCCATTTAGTAATATAAGGAATAGAGAAGATGATAGCGAAGATTGCGCCAACAATAAGTAATGGCTGGACCCAAGCGGTTTCTTTGATCCAATGCCAGATTTTGACAAAGAATGCTCCAATTGCTTTAAGTAATATCATGTAATACCTCCGACAAAAAACAGCCTGTTTAATGCAAACAGTGTTTAAATATTATCATTACTGTTTACAGTAAGCAACAAAACAATCTTGTTTTCTTTCGAAAAAGATTGCAAGAAGTTAACTTTTCGCTTTCTTGAATGATTTTTCCTTGTTTAAACATCTTTAATCCTTATAATCTTGAATGGTTATATATGAAACGCATCAAAAATTTTATTCAATCGACAAAGGAAAAAACCAACAGCTGGCTCTATGATCATTTGCCGCTTAAGCATGGGATAGATTTTTTGTGGGCTTTGATTATTTCCACTGTATCAGCCTTTGTTTTCGCTTTCGGGTTTAACTGTTTTGTTTCTTTACAAACTCTCAAAGATGGAGTTTATGAAACGAATAAGTTCGTTGCAGGCGGGGTTTCTGGTATTTCCCAGACCTTCACGCTTTTCTTAGAAATTTGTGGGCTTAGATTCACCTCCTCCCAAGAACATTTGCTTTTCTCTATCCTCTATTTCGTAATAAATGTCCCAGTTATCATCCTTTCTTTCTTTGGAATAGGAAAAAGATACACTCTCCTAACCTTAATTAATGTCCTTGAGACATCATTATTTACGGAATTATTAAGTCCACAAAACGTCGGATTTATATATGATATCGGCCAGTATGTCGAAAGCCATGGCGGTTTGCTCGCCCGTGTTATTTTTGGCGGCGTTACTACAGGCTTATCGGCGGCAATCGCTTTTAAGGGCGATCTTTCAACTGGCGGAATTGATGTTATCGCTTACTATATCGCCTTAAAGAAAAGGACAAGCGTCGGAAAATATTCCGTTATCATGAATGCTTGTACCTTAACTTTATTTACGATTCTTTCCTGCTGTCAAGAAGGGTGGGGAGTAGATGGAGTGGTCGGAGAACATTTTGCCCGTGCCGTTTTCTCAGTTGTTTATTTATTCGTCTCAGGCTTAGTCGTTGACAAGATTCATACACGTAATAAGAAAGTAAAACTAGAAATCGTAACTGACCAAGAAGATATGGGGACTTTCATTATTTCTCATCTTCCTCATGCTGCGACAATGATCAAAGGGAAAGGCGTTTATACCGATAAAGACAAATACATATTCGATATAGTTATTTCCTCTTATGAGCTTAATGAAGCAGTCAAACTCATAAGAAAAGAAGATCCTAATGCCTTCATTGAAGTTCTTCCTCTAGCCCAAGTAGAAGGAAGATTCTACATGCGGCCAATCAAATAAATAACCGGCCAAGTTTCTATAAGGATGACCGGTTTTCTTTCTTATTTTATATGAATTACGCGGTTGGGTTTTCTTGGTGCCTTCGGCTTATATTCACCTGCTGGATATCCAAGAATTAAATTTCCAACGCCGAACCATTCATCAGGATCAAATCCATTATCTTGAAGGAATTTTCTCCCAAATTCTGAAGCGCAAACTTCCTTCGCCCTATGGATCCAGCAAGATCCTAAGCCTAAGGAATAAGCTGCATTTAGCATGTTATCCATTGTGCATGATCCATCATACACACCTGTATTTCCTTTAGCAATTACGACAATAACAACTGGTGC
>CAVKAU010000029.1:0-8049 GCA_963654035.1 bacterium
AACTATCAGAATTCAAAGAGAAAATTAACAATTACTCCTCGAGCGTAAAAATGAGTAAGAGCGAGGCGGCTATTCATAGGCTTATTTCTGAAGCGTCTATTTTGTCAGATTTTGGAATATCAAACGAGGAGATCCTCCAAGAAACGGGAATTTCAAAAAGAACATTGCTATACTCATTAAAAAAGATTAGGAACAACGAAAAAATGATTGATACGAAATTTGGAAAGTTTACTTATCATAAATTTGAATTATAAAATCAATAAATATATGGTATTTATCGAATGTTTTATTAATATTTTCTAAGTTTTGGAATATGAATCTCTTTTAAAAACGGGGCATTTTGCCCCCTATTTGGTTTGAAAAACGGGGCATTTTGCCCCTTTTTTTCATTTACATTCAATAAAATTCTAATATTATATTTATAGGAGAAATATGCATGAAACGTTTCAAAGAAAAAGATATCAAAGACTGGATAGAAAGCGGCCAAGGTGCTCTTTTGCTAGATGGCGCTAGGCAAGTAGGAAAAACCTACCTTATTAGAGAAGTTCTAAGAAAGAACAAAATACATTTTTTTGAGATTAACTTCATTCTCGAAAAAGAGATGCTGGATTTATTTGAAACCACTTCATCAAATGAAGAATTGATATATAAGCTAAAATTGTATTCCGATAACGCTTCAATCATTTTCCTAGACGAGATTCAAGAATATCCAGAAATAGTAACGAGAATTAAGGGCCTTGTAGATGAGGGGAGTTTTCGTTACGTTCTCTCTGGTTCGTTGTTAGGAGTTACATTAAAAGGAATAAGATCATTCCCCGTGGGATATGTAAGACTTCTTAGCTTATATCCGATGTCTTTTTTTGAATTCCTCTTGGCTATGGGCGTCAAAGAGGAAACGTTAAATTACATAGAGAATTGCTATGAAGAAAGAAAACCTGTTGATGAAATAATTCATAAGAAAATAAATTCTTTATTAAAGACATACCTAATAGTCGGCGGGATGCCAATGGTAGTTGAGAGATTTTCTAAGAATAAAAACTTAGAAACAGTCAGAGATAATCAAACATCAATAATCAATCAATATAAATCAGATTTCATAAAATACGAATCAGCGGAGCGTAAGCTAAAAATTATTTCCATTTATGATAATGTTCCATCTCAGCTAAACAAGCATGGCCTTCGTTTTCAATTCACATATTTAAATAAAGAATTGAAATTCGATCGATATGAAAATAGTTTCCTCTGGCTAGCGGATGGGGGCGTTGTTTTACCGACATATGATGTCGATGAACCATTATCACCACTTGCAAATTCTAAGGAGAAAAACCAATTTAAGTTATTCATGTCTGATGTTGGTTTGTTGTCTTCTTTCTATCCATCATCAACAATAAAATCATTGATTGCAGAAGATAATAGCTCTTCTCAAAACCTTGGCGGTCTTCATGAAAATTTCATTGCACAGGAATTTAAGACAAACGATTCTTCCTTATATTATTTTAACAACAAGAAAATAGGAGAGTTGGATTTTATCTTGGAAACACCGGATGGCATCTTACCAGTTGAGGTGAAGTCTGGAGGAGATATTTTCGCTCATAAAGCATTAGATAATTTCCTTTCTTCTTCATACGGGAAAAATGTTGATGAAGCATTCATCTTCTCTTATGAAAATGTAAAGAAAGATGATAAATTCACTTATCTTCCTTTATATATGGCCTCGTTAATTAACAAAAAGAAAAACGATATTGGCACTATAAATGTCGATGTTGGCGGCATTTAAAACAAAATCGGCGAAGTTTAATGTTGCATTTTACTTCGTTCGATTGATTTGTCACTAATTTTTTTCTTATTCTACTATTTATTTTTCTTTGGAAGCGCTTTCAACATAAATGAGAAAAATAATTATTTAAATTTTTGCTTCTATGTTTAAAATCACGACCATAAGAGGTAAATACTTATGAAAAAACAAAAATTATTAGCAGTCACCCTTCTAGGAGCAGTCTTGGCCTTAGCGGGTTGTGGCGAGGTCACCCCATCATCAAGCGATGCTGCATCAAGCTCTCCTGTAGAGTCATCAGCTTCATCAAGCGAAGCAACATCTGAATCATCTTCAGAAGAAACAACATCTTCATCAGAAGAAGAATCTTCAAGCTCATCTTCATCTATTGAAGAAATAGAAGTTACAGATCAAGAAGAGATCTTAGGAGTCTTAGCTACCAGTATCGCTAAGCAAAGTTCTGTTAAATCCGTAATCTACAACGATTCTTATGGCAATGAAAACCCATATGAATTCGGCGTGGACAAATATGGCGAATTCGTTAAGATCGATTCTAGTTATCAAACATCATATTATGGACATAGAGCAAATGGAGCTATCTATGGCATCAACTATTCAAAATCTAACGAGCAAATAACTGCTGCATATGGAGTTAAGGATGAATGCATCTATGGTGCAAAAGTCTATGTCTCCCCACTTTATCAAAGTGATGTATTCGATGGATACGTATATGGCGCAGAAGGTTTCTTAAAAATAGCACAAACCTATGTTGCAGAAGACGCTAACAAAGATGCTGTAGTCGATGATTTCGCAACCGAAACTGCTTATTCATTCAGTTTTGGTGTCGTAAATCAAGATTGGAATAAAAACACAGTTTATACAGTATTCACATACGATTTAGCCATTGATGCAACAGGAGCAATTACAGAATTAGACGTTTCTTGGTCGAAATATACTGGAACAAGCATTGAAACAGATTATGAAACTGGAACAGTTCACATTACAGAAGATGGTTCCCCTTCTCAAGCTGAAAATTTCTCCTTCGTCCAAACAGTTGGCGAGAGAACATTAGAAAATCCTTATGACTACGAAGGTTTCCTTTATAGTTCAATCAACTATAAAAATGCCGATGGTACTGATATTGGCACGGAATATTCCGTTTCTAACGGCAATCAATTAGTCTTCACTGTTGATTCCTATGCCCCAGAAACAGCTAACCCAAATATCGATGCTCCAACCGTTACTTATGAAGGAGGGCAAGAATGGGGACTTTCAACTGGTTTTTACAATGGAAAGGTCACTATTTACACCTATAAAGAAGGCGATTATACTTGCACATTAAAAACCGCTAATACAAGCAAAGTATTCACCCTCCACGTTACTGCTGCAGTTGCTGAGTCTGTAAGCTCAGTTACTGCATATATCAAAGAAGGCGATACCTACGCTACACAAAGCGTTGGCGATGAAGGTGTTAGCATCTATGCAGGTGGATCAGTCTCTCTCGATGCTACATTCAGCCCATCTAAAGCAAATCAAGACTTCGTAATGGAACTTGTTGGAGATAATGCTGCTGATGCAACCTTAACTCCAGATACAGTTTCATATTATTACAGCTCGATGCCTGTTTATACCTTCACTTCTTCCGTTCCTGGAACATATCAAGTAAAGATCACTTCAGCAAGCGTTGAAACTGTTACAAAGACAGTCACTATTGAAGTTAAAGAAGCTCCTGAACTTTCTTCCTTACTTGCTAAGAGATATGCTTATGCAACAGCTGAACCTGGCATTGGCGTTAAGATGATGTATGACATCTCCTTCACTCCAAGTGCCGATCCAACAACTGGTTCTGTGAGCATTGCAGCCTATGACGAAGACGCCGGTTCAATTGATACGAACGTTTGTTCTTATACGTATGATGCAACAGCAAAAGCATTCACATTGACAAAAGATGGTGCAGCATTCACCGATGTTACATTATCCTTCTCCGGAAGCTACAAGCTCCTTGCTACAGCCGGAACTGGCGATGCAGCAGTCACCACAGCCTTAACTGAATTTGATATCAAAGCAATCTTAAATCAAGTTTCTGGTTCATGGTCCGCCGAAGCATCCAACGAAGCGGAATTCAAGCTTTCCTTCTCCAACTATGGTAATAAAGGGGACACAGTTACAGTTTCTTTAAGCAAGATGGATTATGATACGTGGATGCCTGAGGTCAACGCATACGTTGATGATGTTGAATACACGACTAGTGAAACTGATGATGGATATGTCGTTACCCTTTCAGACGAAGCATTAGAAGCTCTTGCTAGCAAAGATGAAGAACTTGGCGGAGATCCATGCTTAGGCGGAGTCACAAGCATCGTCATTGCCAAAGACTTCTCTAAGATCAGCGTTACTCTCATCATCGACGATGTTTCCGAAACCGTAGAATGTTCTTGGAGCAGATGGTAATATATTCTTCGGAAAGAAGATTATATTAAATGAAAAAACATTTATTAATAACCAGTGCGGCTTTGCTTCTTAGCTTAGCCGCCACTGGTTGTGACAAACAAACATATAATTCAGATTCAGAGGAGGAAGATTCTACTAGCGAGAATCACTCCTCTTCTTCTAGTTCAAGCTCTTCGTCTACTGAAAAAGTAGTCGTTAAGAATTTCAAAGAAGCCATAAATAACACTCGTTATTATTCGATGTCTACTTCGACAAGCAATCCGAACTACATCAGCGAATTTTATAGCGAGGATTTTTATTATAAGGCCACGGATGCATCAGGTTATTTCATTCCAAAAGACGATAGCGAATACACGCATTCGTTTTCTTGCACTTATGATTCTTCTTCTAGTTTGGTAATGCACGCCTATGGACGTTGCCTTGAAGCAAAGAATTTCTCTAAAATAGGTAATAACAACTTCTTAAGCGTTATAGCTAATTACGTAAAGACATTTGAGAAGGTAAGCGATACCGAATATACGTCTACCGATTTAGATTTATGTTATGCCATCGCCTATTTCTTTGAATCTAAAGGACTGCAAAGCCTTACTAGCGCCACATTCACAATAGATGAAAACGGAAGACTGTCAACATGTATTGGAAGCGATGGCGAAAACAATCTTTTATCTATCACTTTTAAAGAAGCAAGCAATGAAAACGTGTATTTCTATCAAAACTGGATAGCTGCTGGTTCAAAGATAACTACCCGTGTTAGCGATTTGAAGAATCTAAATAGTGCCTTCATGAAGCAAAAATCTCTTTATGATGGAGAGACTGTTAAATTTGAGGCGGTCATCACTGGAATTGATGATAATGGCGATGTGTATGTTGCTAATACATCAAGCAATGGAGATTACGTTGGAATTAGAATTGAAGGGGTTTCTAAGGGGGATTTTGCGATTTCCGATAATATTGAGGTTGAAGCGAAGATTGCTACAACCAACAATATCGTTTATGGAACAAATGGAAAAATCACCTATATTTCTCAAGCGGATTATGTTCCGACATTCTCTGAAGAAGCGATTGTCGATTCATATGGCGGAGGATATTACGCTTATAACTACTTCTATGGCAGCGATTATTACGCCGATTCTTTATATACGACATATGCTTACGTAAGCTCTTTGCCAGAAATGGTAGAAGGAAAAGATACTGTCATTACTCTTGCCTTCCCGGCAATTAGCAATAATACAAGTATCTTCTATGCAAGTCTTGTTATTCCTTCATACCTAAGTAAAGAATGCAGAGAGGAAACATATACCGTTTTAAAGAATGCAGATATCCTTGGAAACGAAGATGCGTATTTGCTTTGTTTTGATTCTGTTGTTTTAAGAATGGACGGATTGGTTGATGGTTTTTCTTTGCAACTTCTTCCTACATCTTCCGTATACAAGAAGCTCACTGTTGCAGAAAAAGTCGAAAAAGCATGTGGGTTAAAAGGTTTTAGCTTACCAGCCGTTGGGGCAGTCATATCCTATAGCTTTGGGAAAGGAACTCAATATGAGCTTGAATCCCAATTTGGCATTGAGACAAGCGATCATAAGAGAGGGTTATTCATCGGCCAAGAAGGATTTAGCGAAGATGAATATAATAAATTCATCGCTAATTTTGAAACGTTAGGCGTTAGCAAATATGATGAGATTGCCGATAAATATCTATATCGCCACTCTATTTACACATATAACGGCTACATTATCGATATCTTATATGTTCCTGCATCCTGGAGCGCATTCCCTAATCAAATAAGCATCTGGATTTATTCTTCAAGCGTTGATGAAATGATTAGGACTCCTTCTATTGAAAATCGCATCAAAGCAAAAGCGCCATGGTTTGACGTGACATCATTCTTAAAATATAAAGATACCTATGATGCGGATTATGCTGTTTATGAAATTGATAACTACGCATCAAAGAAATTTGACGAGCCAATAATTGCAGTCACCCTAGATTTAAATGAAAGTGTCGGGGAAGATTATAAGAAAACGCTCGTTCAAACTATGGGATATAAGCAATATAAGATTGATGGAAAATCCTATACCTATAAAACTAGAGGACAAGTTCATTATGTCTTCCAAAAAGAGGAAGGACAGTTCCTTGATATTGCCACATATCCAACAACGGATTATATCTACACAGGCCATAAGAGATGGTCATACCGCACGGAAATATTGCTTTATCGGGGGACTTCACCAATTGAAATTCCTTACTATAGTGATTTATCAAAATTAGGAAACGCACGTACATCAATTGATCAGTCGTTATGTTATTCACCAGAATTGCCAAGCGATGCCAAAGTAGAAATTTGGGAAAGCGAAGACAATTACGATTTACTCAAATATGGCTATGGTCATCGTAATGAAGCATTCATCTATTCATCGGATTTAGATGGCGTCTTTGAGTCAATTAAGTCTTCTCTTCTCGATGCGGGATATACAATAAGCCCATATTACGATGATTATACGGAGATGCTTCAATTCGAAAAAGTGTATAAGGGTGCGTATTATTACGTTTATATGATGAAGACCGATAGATTCGTGCGTTTAATTAATGATCTTATTGGCTGTAGCTTCTATCTCTAAGATTGACCACTAGGAAATGCCTAGTGGTTTTTTATTACACAAAATACGCGATTTGATCGCGTCATTTTGTAGTGATGGTATGAAGTGGGCAACAAAAAATAATAATGGTTCTGCCTTTGAATAAAACTCTCCATTTTCATTGCTACACCAAATCGAACGCGTGTTTAATTTTCTCTCCTTGCGTTTTCCTCAATTGACGATAACGTTTTATAATCGTGACATATTTCTGTTGCACAGTTCAAAATTTGTTTCTCACACTCAAAAACCTCTTCATCGTTCTTGGAGCCAATGCCTTTAACCATGGAAACAATCCTTCGCTTGTAGTCGTTTGTGTATTTCATAGCCGCCTCTTTAAGCCAAATAAAATCATCTTGATTTGCGATTTTAAGTTTCGATAGCCTTCTGATAGCATCGATTGTTGCATCAATATAAACGTTAAACAACCCATAGTTCAAACGCAAATCTTTAAGTGCTTTCTCCCTCTTGGCTTTGATTTCCTTAACTGTTATCTTTTCTTTTCTGATATTATCCGCGTCCCACAAAAAAGTTGGTATTGTATCTTCCTCTAAATATCCCAAAGTTACCGAAACATTTCTTCCATAAGCCTTTTTGCCTTTTTCTGTATAACGACCAAACCCTAAATACGCCGTTAACGCATCGGTGAAAATTTCGGCCTTTGATTCATCTTCAAATCGATACCAACCGCTTTTATATTGATATGCATGTGATAATTCATGTGCTATTATGGCAATATAATTATCGGCTTTATAAAAATCTTCGTAACAAATCGATATAAAGTTAAAATCATACGAATCTTTTTCAATATAACCGGCACGCTTTTCATCAGGTTTTTCTAAAGAAACGATGCAATGCGTACATCCAAAGCCCAAATGCCTTTCCATATCCGTAGTTATTTTTTGCAAAATTGACGTTGATGGATGGCCTCTAAATGAAATCTCCTTATTTAAGTGTTTACGGAGATCTTCGGGGACGAAATATTCTTCGAGTGGAAGGTTCTTGAATCGCCTTCTAATATAAGGTCCAAAAGTTTCGAGATACTCTAACGCAACAAGATTTAAGTGAGTTGTTTCTATAGAGGTCTCTTCGTGTTCCATTACGATTGGCGCCACGTTTTCTCCTAATACTTTATTAAGCGTGGGTTTCCCTTCTTCATCTATCAATGTTTTCTCAGAACGCTTATTGCAT